>PXEJ01000134.1 GCA_003566215.1 Cyanobacteria bacterium T3Sed10_376R1m
ATGTATATTTTATTATCCCCGTTGTTGTATTTAAACAACAAAGCCGCCGCCCCGGGTAAATGCCCTGCGGGGTACAATTCCACACTCAAATTATCTTTTAACAAAAAGGGCGATCGCCAAGGAATAACTTGACAAAAAGACTCAACCATGCTATTATCGGGCGTAAGCCAGTTGAGAGGCAATAACCGAGAAGTTACTTCACTCGCAAAAATAGGTAGATGAGGATAAGCCTCATGGAGAGCAAGTAATCCCTGGGCATGATCTTGGTGGGCATGGGTACAAAAAACCCAATCAGGAGGTAGTTGATCATCCCCTAACAAAGGTTGAATATTCCCCAATCCACAATCAAGCAAAATGTGATAATCTCCCAAATTAAGCATAACCGCCACCCCCTCAGTGTGGTGTCCCACCCCAAAAGGGTAGCAAGATAAATTCACCGAAGGTGCATATAAAGATTCTTGCTTTTGAACCATAAGCCTTAAAAATTAGTGTGCCGAGCCATTCCCATCATAATCATCAGAATCATAAAAACCATTCCTAGTACCAAAAAAAGGGGCGGCAAAAATAAATAAACCAGTCAAAACCAACAATAATAGTTTAACATCCATATCTGCTTAAAACTCCATAGTTAACTAATACTAATCTAATCCTATTTTTAGAATTAAGTCACAACTTTCAACAAAATTAATAATTGAATATGAGATCATACACACAATTTCTGCTATATATGTTAGTAGAGAACAAAATGTAGAGAGTTTTTATGTTGTCTCTGGACGTACCACCAATTTCCGCCGCCCGCAAACGACAGTCAACCTGTCGGATTCTACTCATCGAAGACGAAGACTTGATCCGAAATATGATCGCTCTTAATCTTGAAGAAGAAGGCTATAAAGTGACCAAAGTAAACAACGGCAGAGAAGCCTTAGTCTTATTAGAAAGTCACTCTCTTCAAAATGAAAGTAGAAAGTTTGATATGATCATTCTTGATTTAATGCTACCTGAGATTAACGGCTTAGATATATGTAGATTGTTACGGCACAAAGGCAACACTGTACCCATATTAATCTTAAGTGCCAAAAGCGCTGAGACAGATAGAGTCTTGGGTTTAGAAGTTGGTGCAGATGACTATTTAACCAAACCATTTAGCATGAAGGAATTAGTTGCCCGTTGTCGAGCATTATTGCGTCGCAACTCAATTAATACTTTTGCTTCCCCCAACGTAAAACAATATAAAGATATTTATTTATTCCCCGATGAATGTCGAGTTACTGTGAGAAACATTCCCATAAACCTATCCCCCAAAGAATTTCGCCTACTAGAACTATTTATGACCTATCCTAAACGGGTATGGGACAGAGAACAACTAATCAATAATATTTGGGGTGATGACTTCTTGGGAGATACAAAAACCGTAGATGTACACATTCGCTGGTTAAGAGAAAAACTAGAACTTGATCCTAGCCACCCTGAATACATAATCACCGTGCGAGGATTCGGCTATCGATTTGGTTAACTATGAGGGTGGGTAGCCCCACCAAAGTTATCCTAATTAGCACTAGCAAACTTAATTTTTAAATAATCTTCCTCTATTTTCGCCCCAGAAGGTTGTAGTGCGGCTAGAGCTTGGGGTAACACCAAGTTACGGCGATGATTACCTATGCGCACATTTAATTCGTCCCCTGTCTTATTGAGCTTGATTTGATCTTTAGGAATACCGGGTAGATATAATTCTAAGCTATAGTATCCGTCTTTTTTAACGACTCTAATGGTGTTTTCTGCATAATATACTTTGCTAGGATCTTCATCTTTGTATAAAGTATCTTTTAAACGCTCTAATGCGGCTAAACCACACATTTCTTCTGAAAATAGAGGGACTTCCTTAACGGGCAAAGGGTGAAAATTATCATGAATTTCCTTTTTATATATCGATTGATTTTCTTTCCATCTTTGAAAGAAAGGATCATCTACTTCTTCAGGTATAATTCTGTTGGCAATGACTAAATCAGTAGAAACATTATAAAGGCTAAGATAGGCATGGGCTCGTAAGGATTCTTTGATAACCATTTTTTCAGGATTTGTGACCAAGCGCACGGAAGTTTGTATGTTATCCGTTAGAACTTTTTCTAGTTCTTCAATTTGCTGATAAAATTCGTAGGGTGCATCCATCACTTCATTGGTAGGCAAGGAAAACCCCGTAATTGGTTTAAAAAATGGCTCAAAAAGAGGACGTAGGGTAGCAGACATACTCTGTAAAGGTTTGTAAAATCTTCTCATATACCAACCTCCAACCTCCGGAAGACTTAGAAGCCTTAGGGCGGTACCCGTGGGGGCGGAATCGATAATTAAAACGTCATACTCCCCCTCGTCATAGTGACGCTTCATTCTCACTAAGCCAAAAATTTCGTCCATTCCGGGTAAGATGGCTAATTCTTCTGCTTGAACCCCATCTAGTCCTCTAGCTTGTAATACTTCGGTAATATATTTTTTAACAGCTCCCCAGTTACCTTCTAATTCCATCAGGGCATCTAATTCTGCACCCCAAAGATTTTTAACAACTTCTTTGGGCTCATGCCCCAATTCTAAATCAAAACTATCGGCTAAAGAGTGCGCGGGATCTGTGCTTAGTACCAATGTTCTATAACCTAATTCAGCACATCTCAAACCTGTGGCGGCGGCTACGGAGGTTTTTCCCACGCCACCTTTTCCTGTCATTAAAATTACTCGCATTCTTTTACCTAACTAACTATTTGTGTGTGGATATTATTATTGCTATTACTTTAAAATATAACGTTTTGTAACAATTATGGCAATTTGGCTAGTTCGTGGGTAGTACGAATTTCCTATGGCTGTAGCCTTAGTTTTTGAAATTGAGATAATGTCTCCTAGAGAAATTTTGATCTATTTTCCTTCGTCGTGTTTAAGAGGGTGTTGATTTTATCCCAGTTTTCCTGTTCAATATCGTTGATTAATTCCTCTAAATTTTGCTGATAGTGTTTGAGGCTATGGAGTAGGTTTTCTTTGTTATTCCTTGCCATCATCAACCCTAATTCTGGGTTTCCTCCTCCTACTCTACTGGTGTCTTTAAAACCTGTACTAGCTAGTTTTTGGGCAATTTGCTTGATGTTTTGATCATTTTCCCTTTGGCAACTATTGATTAAGTTGGCGCTGATTATGACGGGTAGATGAGAAATCCATGCTACTGCTTGATCGTGAATTTGGGGGGTAGTAATTATTATTTCACATCCTACTAATGACCATATATTAGTGATAAGTGCGATCGCACTTTGAGGAGTATCATGTTCTGGGGTAATAACACATACTGCCTTTTGGAATAAGTCTTTTTGTGCGGAATCAATACCTTGATTTGCAGTTCCGGCCATGGGATGACTACCTACAAAATTTGACCACAAAGCCTTACCCTGTTGAACAATAGAGGATTTTACAGAACCCACATCGGTAACAACAGCATGGGGGGATAAATGGGGAATTAAATTGATGAGGGTAGGAATAATAAACTCTATGGGGGTACAAATAAAAATAAGATCACAGTCTTTCATCAAAGCAAGGTCAACCCCAGATTCTTTAACGATTCCCTTTTCCTTTGCCTTCTCACAGGTCAAACTGTTACGGGATACCCCCACCAGATGATAATTTTTAGAACTCAAATCAAGAGCTAAAGAAGCACCAATTAATCCTAAACCAATAATCCCGATTTTCATTTGTTGATCTGGCCCCTCTTTTTACCTGAAGTAATAACCTTTTATTTTTAAAGATATATTATTTTTTAGGCATGGCGGCAAATACTGAATCTCCGTCAATAGTCACAATAATTTCCCCATTCTCCTTAATCCAATAACCTCGCAAAAAAGGTGCTAATTCAGGGGTTACCGCCGAAGCAGGGGGAGAGTGTAAATCATCCACATTACAAATCTCAATATCATTAACATCACTTACCACCAAACCCACTAATTCCCCCGTGCTAATATTTTTCAAGTTTTGGTTACTAGGGTGAATAACTACGGCTTTATGAGTAGAAGCGGTAACCGATTGTTGATACCAGGGGGTAAAACCAAGTAATTGCCCCAAGTCAATCATCCAGACAATTTCCCCGCGCCAATTATAAACTCCCATTACCCAACTAGGCATTTCTGGTACGGGGATTATTTTACCAAAGGGTATTTGTAAAACTGCGGCAATTCCCGATAAGGCAACCATTAAGTTTGTGTCGGGAAGTAGGATAAATCTTAAAAATTGTAAGTCGGATTTAGTTGCAGTGTCTTTTTTGCCAAGAAACGAGGAGATTGTATTCTGTTCCATGATTTAGGTTGTTGACTGATGGGGTAACAAGGATTTAAATTAAATCTAGATGTTAGGCTGTCAATTTTTTGACGGTGGTAAATAACTCATTTTTATCTACTGGTTTGGGTAAATAGGCATCAGCACCTTGTTTCATGCCCCAAAATTTATCCATTTCACTGCCTTTGGTGGAGCAGATAACAATAGGAATCTTGCTGGTGGTAGTATTAGATTTTATTTCCCTACAAATTTCAAAACCACTTTTTCCGGGTAATACGACATCTAAAATAATTAAATCTGGGTTAACTTGACCAATTTTTTCTAGGGCTTCTTCTCCACTTTCTGCGGTGGTAATGGAGACACCAATTTCTTGTAAATAACTAACTAATATTTTTCTTTCTGTGGAAGAGTCATCAACGATTAATACATTTGCCATTTTTTTTTATAAACCTCTACTTTATATATATTTTACTTTTATTTTTTGACCTTAATTATGATATAGCAATCTTCTCACTTCTTCATGATAAGTTTTAATTGTCCTTAGGACACACCAATTTTTAAGTGTTTACGAATGGTATCTAGCACTAAGGATGTATCTACGGGTTTACCAATAAAGTCCGATGAGCCAACCATTTTTGCTCTTACTCTATCTACTAAACCATCATTTCCCGTTAAGATAACGATGGGGGTGTGTTTAAAGAATGTGAGTTTACGCAATTGACTACAAATTTCGTAGCCGTTGGCGTTGGGCATAATTAGATCAAGGAAGATTAAATCGGGCTTTTTGGCAAGAAGAATGGCGATCGCCCTTAGGGCATCATTAATACCGATAAAAGAATAACCAGCCCCAGTAACAATTTTTTCCATAGTTTGACAGATAAGAGGACTGTCATCCACACAGGCAATAGTTATTTTCTGGTTAGCTAAACTCTGAGGACCCAAATCATTATCCACGGGGACAACAGGGGGGCTAATATCTGGAATTTCGATTAACTTGACTAATCCCCTTTGTACGTAGGGTAAAAGGGAACGGGTAACGGTCAAAACATCTCGTTTCATCCTGACGGATAAATCTCGGAGGGTTTGTTGTCCATCTAGTAACTGGGTAAGAGTTTGATAAACTTGGGGGTTGGTTTGTTGTTCTAACTCTTGGGGTTGGGTAATTACTGGAGCCATATCGGGAGAGCGATCTGCAATTTTAGCAGACTGCCACGCCTGCCATGCTTTTTGGGCTTCTCGGATTACCTGTTCAGCGTCAATTAATACCAAACGGGTAGAAAAAGGCAAATGGCGATCGGACTTTAGTTCACAAGTTACCTGCATTGCTTGAGTTACATCAAACAAAACCTCAATAATATTTTGGCGAATCATCTTCGCCGCTTGTTCTAAACTAATTTTTTGTTGATCTACCCAAAAACAGAGCAACTCATACTCCCAACAATTATTTTGTTCATCAAGGGGCAGTTGATCAACCTCTACCTGAATGGCATTCATGTTAGATGGAATATGGGGAAGATTAGCTACCAAATTTCTTCGCCAACGTCTAACGGGATGATTTCCCCCTGTAGCGTAAACAAGGCGACCTAAATAGAGATAAAATACCCACTTATTACGAGTACCCGTCAACACAAGGCGACCACTAAAGCGAGGTTGTTTTAAATTTTCAAAAAAACCAGCTTGTTTTAATGCCGTAAATTCTCTAAAGGGGATTGGATTAGACATATTTTCTCTATTTGGTCTTTTATTGCCTGTATCTATCTATTTTATCTATTTAGGAGTTGAAAAAAACAACCTGGACACTTTCAATTGCCCGAAAAATCTTAATTAGGTCTATGAAGATCTTAATTTATGCTCAATAGCAGGGTTTTTACTCCTAGTATATAGATTATCATAATTTGAAGTCTAATCCCTAAAACACCTTTACCATGGAGTTCTAAACACCGAGAAACAAGCGATGGGGACAAGCGGCAATTTGAGTATCAGGGGTTAAAAGTTCCCCTTCCACACCCCTAGCGATACCTCTCATTTTCCTTAGAGCATTGATAGATGAAAGACAATCACAACCAAATAATCTGACGGCTTCGTCACTTTCTTCCTCGGTAAAATCGATTATTAAATCGCCAAACTCATTTTTTTCGAGGTTAGGAAATACCACTTGTCTATTTTCTTCGGAAGCTACCAAAGTGGAAGATTCTTTAAATCTAATTTCGGAGGCTTGAACTGGTTTAGATTCTGCAAAATTGATCATTAAAGAAGCCATTATCAGAGGACTCGATAAGATGAGAGTTTTGAAAATTTGATTAGGATTCATAGGACAATTTTTTTGATAAGTGGCAAATGGTTTTCTGCCTATGTTATTTAATAATCTCTTAATTTGTCAAGGGCATCAACAGTAAAATTATGTTGCATATTGTCAATTGTTCCTAACACTCAATGCCCAACCCGTATTTAATATTTAAAATAGTGAAAAGATTAAAATTTTTTATGAAATATGATTAAATTAGCCCAAAGAATTAACCAAGTAAATACCTCTATTACTCTTACTATTACGGCTCAAGCTAAGGCTATGAAAGCTGATGGGTTAGATGTCTGTAGTTTCAGTGCGGGAGAACCAGATTTTGATACCCCTAG
>PXEJ01000288.1 GCA_003566215.1 Cyanobacteria bacterium T3Sed10_376R1m
ATTGTCGGAATATTCGGGTCTAATTCCCTGACTTTGCCCTCTAAAGCAGGTTCAATTTTTTGAATCAAAAGCTGATTAATTTGCTCCATGGATAACCCATTAGTTTCCTCACGAGTTACCAACACCGAACGAGTTAGCCAGGGTAACGTAATAATCTGAATATCCCCCGATGCTGTAGAAATACGATGGGTTTCGAGTTTTTCACCCACAATAAAATTAGGCACAGCCAAACTATGATAAATAGAAAGACTTGCACCCCCTGCCCCTTGAGTATGTTGATCATGATTGCCCACCAACAACACCGTGGGAATATTTTTTTGTGCCAATCTTTTGAACTCACTGGCAAAAGCAGAATGTAAATAAGGTGCGGGGGTACTATCAGGAAAAGCATCCCCCCCAAACAACACCAAATCAACTGGTTCATTAATGGCTCGGTCAATACATAAACTCAAACTATGAATAAAATCTTCACAACGGGTGTTTAACCCAGTTTCAGGATTAATTTTACCGTGACTATAGCTACTACCTAAGTGAATATCGCTCAAATGTAAAATTTTCATCAAAAATTATTGGGTAGAAACCCCGTGGTGAACCAAGGCTTTATATTTTTTAAGTATAGCATTGACAATATTAACTTCTCAATATACGCTCACCCCGTTGCTCTGTAAGTTTCATTGGTTAAGTTAAGAGCATAGATAGTAACAACATTCATTAATATAAAGCTGTCTTGGAAGAACGGGGTTTTAAACCCAATTGTTTCGATAACTTAGGTTGTTTTCATTCTTGAAAAGTCGCAACATTGCCATTCGGGTTAAGAATAAGACGTATTGTAATGGTTTCTGATTCTGTGAAAGGTGAATTAATTTCTTCTCCTTGCAAGGGAATCGGTGTTCTATCTAAATAAATTTTGGCGGCTTGACCTATGGGGGTAACTCTAGCAATTGAGCCGTTTTTGCCAATTAATAATCGATATTCGATACTTTGAGTAAGAGTTTCTGGCGGTTGCCATTGAGTGCTAAAGTATTCTTTTATTTCTTGCTGGGTTCTGTCTGAGGGAGAGGTTTGGCTACCTTCAGGGATGTTGGGTAAAGTTGTATTATTTTGAGGATTTCTTGCTTCTAGGATGGGTAAAGTAGGCAAGTTTGGTTTAACTGAACCTAGAGGGGGCAAAGGTTCTGGTGCTGGTGCTATTTCTTGGGGAGGGGGAGGAATTATTAGTTGATTACTGTTGTTGGATGGCATTGCCGGAATAATTTGATTAGAAAGGTTGTCGGGGTTAGGAATAGGAGTGATGGAGGTGTTGCTATCAAAATCACCCGGGGCTTGGGATATATCGTTGGAGAGGGGAGGGATAGGTGGATTTTCGAGAAGATTTTCAGGAACATCTGGCAAGGTGAGGGAGGGTAAATTTTCTCTGTTGAGGGGAATCGGGGGTTCTACTTCGGCAATGGTAGGCAGATTATTCTCCCTTGTTTCAATTTCTTCGGTACTTTCTTCTACTACGGTGGTTTCATTTTGCCACCAAATCAGACCAATTAGCATAAGGGCGATCGCACTTATACCCATGCCTAATTTAAAGGGTGCAATGACGGAATTATTTTTTTTGTTATTTGCAATAAAATCTGAATAAAAACTATCAAGGGCATTAATTAAATCTAATAATTGGGTATGAGTTAAGATAATATTTTCTGCTAATGATGTTTTTATTTGGTGATGTAATTGAGTTTTTAGTTGGATAATAAGTCCTAATTGTTCTGTTTTATGTTCCTCTTGTTTGATTATGATATTAGTATTTTCTAAATAATTATTAATATATAGATTGACCTTATTTCTCAATTTTTCTAAGGAAGGGCGATCGCCTTTTATGACAACATTATCTTGATTAGGAGATCTAGGATCATCAAAAATTAACTCATAACTATAATCGTAATCGAGAGACTTACTTTTAAAAGGGAGAAAAGATGCTTGATTATAAATTGATAAAGTACAAGTAGGGGGAGTATAACGTTTAAATAAAGATAATTTATTCATATTAGGCTTTTATATTTTTGTATATTGATAATTATTTAATTAGAAGAATCAAAAGGTTCTGTGTCCCCCTGCCAGTTAAAATTACTAATACGTAGATTAATCGACCCAATTTCTAAAACTGGGTTATAACGCATTACTATCCCGTAAGCACGACGACTATATTCTAAGATATAATCCGTACTAATACTTTTTCCCGTATCAACATTAATGAAAGTCTGAAATCCTCCTTTAAAACCTCCATACAACTGTTGATTAATGCCAAAGGATAGTACCTGAGTATCAGCAAAACGATCAAAAAGAAATGGAGAATTTCTATTAGCTACCCCTCGGCTATAACTAAGATTAAATGCTGTATAGTCAAAGGTTTTCTTAGAAAAATTGCCAATTTGTCCTTGAAATCCCACTGTTGTAGTTAATGAACCCTGAGTATCGTTATTACTATAATAATTTCCAATGAGACTTACCCCAGTTGTTAAGCCAAAAAAAGGAGTTACAGGCACAGGAGTATATCTTAATCCTTGGGTAGGAGTAGGGGGCAGAGATTGCCCACGCCAAATAGGTATCAAACCACTTACCTTCCCAATAGCTTGATAACGAGTGAGATTAATTGTGTTAACGCTATTATCCATCGACAAAAATTCTTCCCTATCGGTATTGGCAGTAATATTTTGTATTGCCCCTTGATAAATAAATCGAAAGTTACTATTACCTAAGGGAATGAAAGGAGAAGTAATTAATGCACCAATACTACTTTCTACGGTTTGAAAACCTAATGTACCATTAAATAATCTTTCTCTACTGCTAATCTCTCCAGTCACTCGGTAAGGATTATTCAAATTTCCCGCTCGATGAAAAACTCGTAAATTTGCCCGAAGTCGATTGGAAAAATTACTTAAGTCTAACCCTGTAATATTTGTGGTGGAAACCAAGTCGGTGCGCTCGGTTAAACTAGCGTCTAATCTAACCATTAAACCATAGCTAGAAGGATTTAATAAACCCCCATTATCATCAGGATTAGATATATTTTGATCTGGTAGAGAATCAGGAAATAAAGCCCTTTGAACTAAAAATTGGGGAGTAATAGTTAAAAGAATGTCGTTACGATCATAAATACTAAAATCTCTTTCAAGATATAAACCTCCCAAATCGTCTCCATCATAGCCTAAACTGAAAGTAAAAGGACGACTACGGCGAGGGGTAAAAATAAATTGATTGATAAATAATGGTAAGGATACTTTGTTATCAAAAACAACCCTTGAGTTGGTGGTGTTTAACTCATCTCGAAAAGGACTAACATTGACTAATTTTGCACTGTCGGCTCTTACTTCTAACTGAGGAGGGGAAAAGGGGTCATTTGTAACGCGAATATTTTTTGCTGTCCAATCCTTACCGTCAAATTCCACGGTTTCTGCTTCAAATCTTAACTGAGTAATACTACCACTTTCTTCCGTTAGAGGTATTCCTAGACGACTTTGTAGGGTGTCTAAATTATCTTCACTACCTAAAATTAGGTTTATGCCGGGTTGCGATCGCACTTCTTGTAAAGGTTGATTTGCCTGTATTTGCAAACTAAAGGCAGATTCGTTGACAATATTTGGAGTTTCTGGTCTAATTTGAACATCATCCCTGAGACTAGGTTGATAAATTGTACCACTAGCATTAGTTATGACCCCTTCATTTTGCACAAAAAAGTATTCAAATCGTTCTCCCTTCAAAATTTGCTCTCCCCTTTCTAGGGAAACATTTCCCTGAGCCACTGCAATACGGCTATTCAGATTCACAGAAATTTGCTCCGCCGTTAGCACCCCATTCGCAAAACGAATCACCACATTGCCCCGAGCATTAATTATCCCATCTTGTTCTAAAAATTCTTGTTCATCGGCGAGAATTTCTACCACATTTTCCAATTCATCAATGGGAATAGTTTGATTCTCTGGGGATTCTCCATCTTGAACAATAATAAAACCATCAGAATTTTGCTCAAAATCAATGAAATATTGCTTCCCTTGACGACTAGAAGTAATTAGGCGAACTATCACGGATTTTTGAGACTCTATCGTTGAATTAATCCCTAAATCTTCATGAATTGCATTTAAGTTAATATTTGGGATGACTTGTTGATGATTCGCCAAAGTTTGCCCATCAAAAAAGTTAGTCGAATCGGTAAGTAAAGACTTAAAAGGTAATTGGACAGGATATTTATTAACCTCAACAATATCATGATCCTTCAAAAAATCTTGATTACTATTATCTTGATCGCTCAATTCGCTAGAATGTGTTGACAAGTTTTCTATGGTTCTATCTTCACTCTCGAAGTTGAAAGTAGATAAATAATCCACATTTGCGGAAGAAAGATTAATCACAGAGCCAGTAATAATAGAGATCATATATATAATTGCATTGAGCCTAATAGTTTTTAAATCTATCAATTGCCTTGATCGCAAATAATCTTAACATTTCTTGGAGATTAAATAGCTCTAATGATAAGCTGAATGATGCACTAGAATTTGAGATAAAAAATATATATAGAATGAGCGATTTACCTCTTTTATTAAGGGTTGCCCAGGGCGAAAAAAGCGATCGCCCTCCCGTGTGGATGATGCGTCAAGCTGGACGTTATATGAAAGTATATCGATAGTTAAGAGATAAATACCCTAATTTTCGGGAACGCTCAGAAAACCCAGATTTAGCCATTGAAATTTCCTTACAACCTTGGCGAGCTTTTCAACCTGATGGCGTAATTATGTTTTCCGATATTTTAACCCCTTTACCCGGAATTGGTATTCCCTTCGATATTGTCGAAAGTAAAGGGCCGATGATTGATTCTCCCATTCGTAGTTTAGAACAAATAGAAAATCTAAATCCTCTCAACCCAGAAGAATCTTTACCATTTATCAAGAAAATTTTAAATACCCTTCGTAGTGAAGTAGGGAACAAATCCACGGTGTTAGGTTTTGTGGGCTCACCTTGGACTCTTGCCGCCTATGCCATTGAAGGGAAAAGCTCTAAAAACTATGCTGTAATCAAACGTATGGCATTTTCCGAGCCTGAAATATTGCACAAATTTTTAGGTAAAATTGCAGATGCGATCGCAGTTTATGTTCGTTACCAAATTGACTGCGGAGCTCAAGTAGTACAACTATTCGACTCCTGGGCAGGAGAATTAAGTCCCCAAGACTACGAAACCTTTGCCCTACCCTACCAACAAAGAGTAGTAAAACAAGTCAAACAAACCCATCCCGACACCCCCTTAATTCTTTACATAAGCGGAAGTGCCGGAGTATTAGAAAGAATGGGGCAATCAGGGGTGGACATCGTTAGTGTTGACTGGACAGTTGACATGGCAGAAGCTAGAGCAAGACTGGGTCAATCCATGAAAGTACAGGGAAATATTGATCCGGGGGTATTATTCGGTACACCCGAATTTATCAAAGCTAGAATTCACGACACCGTAAAAAAAGCAGGAAATCAAGGACATATCATGAACCTTGGTCATGGTGTTCTTGTGGGCACACCAGAAGAAAACGTGCGAGTATTTTTTGAAACCGCCAAACAAATCAGATATTAAAACCACGACAAACACAGTAAATAGTTGACAGGGGGCAGATCATCAAACAATCTGTTACCTTGTCTTATATATAGCGGCTAAGATAGTATGTTTAACTGCCTCAAACTGCTTTTTCAAAATAATTTTACTAGCGTCTGGTTCTCTGTTGCTTTTCCAAAAAGAACTTTTAACCACAAAATCTTGTAACTGGTTCAACTTCTCTAAACTAATTTGAATTTTGAGTTTTTGTTTATATTGATGAGGATTTCCTAACTCAAACAACAAAATATAATATTTACTTTGATTAATTAAATTAGTCCCAATTTGATAACCTGTTTTGGTTTTCAAATCTAAATAACATGGTAGCCATCTTGGTTCATGACCACGACTATAAAGTAAATTAACCCACAAAATCATCGGATGTGGATCAAATTGATACATGAAATGACTAAAGCAAAAAGTAGATTTTTGTTGAAAAACATTGACATCCGATGGATCTAACATAGTCCACAAACTGGAAAATTGGCCATCCTCAGCTTCGGTTAAAATAGGGAAAACAATTTTTTTCTGAGGCTTATCACTGGGCCAACCTGTCTGAGCATAAATATTATCAATAGTTAAAATATCTTTAGGTTGATGGTCAGAGGATTTATTGTCAACGGGAGTATTATATTTTTTTTCAAGGGGATTAATCACCCGAAGAATTTCACCAATACTTTGGGGGCGACTTTGAGGGGATTTTGCTAAACATCCCATGATGATATTATTTAAATCTTTTGGTAATTCCAAATAACTTGGTAAATGTTTTGGTATAAATTCGTGGTGTGCTTTGTACCATGACTGAAAATTAGGAGTTTCTGCTTTGATGGGGGGTTGTTGGGTTAACATCTTATACATTAATACCCCTAAACTATATATATCAGAAATTGCGGTTAAATTCTCCTCTGCCATTTGTTCAGGAGAAGAATATTCAGGAGTACCCATAAAACTTTTTTGAGTTTCCGATTGGTCAGGGTTGTGTATTTGGGCAATGCCAAAATCAAGAATTTTGACAAAAAACTTACCATTAGAATCTTTGGTCAAGAAAATATTACTAGGTTTAATATCTCGGTGAATTATGGGTGCTAATTCATTGTTGACCAAAATGCCATTATGGGCGCATTCTAAACCTAAACAAATTTGACGGGTTAAGTATAAAAATGTGGGTAAGGATAAAGGCTTTGTTTTAATTAATTGATCTAAGTCACAGCCTTCTAAATATTCCATTACATAAAAAGGTA
>PXEJ01000212.1 GCA_003566215.1 Cyanobacteria bacterium T3Sed10_376R1m
AGCTCTAATTCTACTAAGGGTAGGGTTTCTGAAACCCCACCTTCAACAAAGTAGGGTGGGGTAGTTCATTCAATTAGATATTGTAATTACAAATTTTTACGAGGTATTATGAAAATAAAAGTTAGAGTAAAAATATGAGTATAGATCCTTCAGACGAAAGAAATTTTCAACGTGAACAAAAACTGCGACAGGAAGAAGAAGCATACATACTTCGTAAACAAGAAAGAGAACTAAAAGCCGCTAAACGAGCTTCAATCTTTTCTTGGACTATTAACACCATTTATATCTTAGTAGGATTTCTCGAAGTATTACTTTTCCTACGCTTTTTTCTACGGGTATTAGGTGCAAATCCAGAAAATCAATTTGCTCAATTTATTTATAGTTTTTCTGAACCTTTTATTGCACCTTTTGCAACGCTATTTATCAGTCCTACTGCCGATGAAAGCTCCAATGCTATTGGTGCTATGAACGTTTTTGATCTTAATGCTCTGGTGGCAATTATTGTTTATGCTCTTTTATGTTGGCTGGGTATTAGTTTAGTAAAATATTTTTATAATCATCCATAAATAGTTAGAGTTAAATAACTAACAATTGTTGATAATATTTCAAGTAATTAAATATTCATAATTAAGCATCAAAAAATACTATAATTAAATGTAATTAGCTAAGATAAATTATAATTTTGGCTAATTTTAATTTTGAAAAAAGTAATTTCAATAAAAGTCAAGCTATCAAAGATAAATGTTAAATATTATTCAAGTTATTGCCACCGAATTATCTCTCAATATACATAGTGTTGAAAGTGCTTTAAATTTATTAAATGAAGGGTCAACAGTACCTTTTATCGCTCGTTATCGTAAGGAGGTAACAGGCTCATTAAATGAAATTGAATTAAGAGATATTCAAGAACGTTTTACCTATTTACAAGAATTAGAAAATCGTAAACAAGTAATTTTAGATGGTATCGCTCAACAGGATAAGCTAAATGACACTTTAAAAGCTCAGATTTTAGCTTGTTTACAAAAAAATGAACTCGAAGATCTTTATCTTCCTTATAAGCCAAAGCGTAGGACTAGGGGGGCGATCGCGCGAGAAAAAGGTTTAACCCCTTTCGCAGAGATAATTAAAAGTTTAAATAACCCTCAATCTCAAGTTATTTCCCTAGAAAAAGAAGTACAAAAATATCTTGGAAAAGAAGTAACCACCATTGCAGATTGTTTAAGTGGTGTTGCTGATATTTTGGCAGAAGAAATTGCTGAAATTGCTGAATTAAGAGCCTATCTAAGGGAATTTATTTTAAATAACGGAACTTTTATTTCTAAGATAAAAAAAGATTATCCTGAAGGTACAACTAAGTTTGAAATGTACCGTAATTTTAGATGTAAACTAACTACCATTGCCCCCCATAATATTCTTGCTTTATTTAGAGGTGAAACGGAAAAAATCTTATCCGTTGATATTGATTTTGAAGAATCAACTGTTTTTAATTACTTAGAATATAAAATAATAAAAACCAAAAATAAAGAGTTAAAAACTTTTTATCAAGAAGTATTAAAAGATAGCTTTAATCGTTTAATCAAACCCTCATTAATAAGAGATGTAAGAGGAGAAACAAAAACATGGGCAGACATAGAATCCATCAAAACCTTTGAAGCTAATTTGCGCCAACTATTATTATCTCCCCCTGCAGGAATGAAGCCTACCATGGCCATTGACCCCGGTTTTAGAACTGGCTGTAAGGTTGTTATTCTATCTCAAACAGGACAGTTTTTGGAATATCAGGCAATTTTTCCCCATACAGGGAGTCAAAAAAGACAGATTGCCACTAATACAATTAAAAAACTTATTCAGAAGTATAGCATAGAATTAATTGCGATCGGCAATGGCACAGCAGGGAGAGAAACCGATGAGTTTATAGAGCAAGTAATCACAGAGATAGACCAAAAACCAGTTAAAGTGATGGTCAATGAATCTGGGGCATCCATTTATTCTGCCAGTCAAGTAGCGATTTCTGAATTTCCCGATTTAGACATCACCGTTAGGGGAGCAATCAGTATTGGCAGAAGATTACAAGACCCTTTGGCAGAGTTAGTCAAAATAGACCCCAAGTCCATTGGCGTGGGACAATATCAACATGATGTAGATCAAAAATTACTCAAACAAAAATTAGAAGAAACCGTCGAAAGTTGTGTTAACTATGTCGGTGTGGACTTAAATACAGATTCTCAAGAGTTATTAGTATTTGTCTCAGGAATAAATCCTACCATTGCTAATAATATTGTTAATTATCGCAACGAAAAAGGAACATTCAAAACAAGAAAAGAGTTATTAAAAGTTAAAAAATTAGGAGCAAAAACCTTTGAACTAGCCGCTGGGTTTTTACGTATTCGTGATGGAGAAAATCCTTTAGATAATACCGCAGTACATCCCGAAAGTTATCCCATTGTGAAAAACATTGCCCAAGATTTGAACATACCTTTATCAAAAATTGCGGACATTAATACCCAAACAAAAAATATTGACTTAAAAAAATATGTCACCGATACCACCGGTTTACCAACTCTAAAAGATATTGTTCAAGAATTAGAAAAACCGGGGCGCGATCCGAGATCGCAATTTGAGTATGCTACTTTTAAAGAAGGTATCAAAGAAATTAGCGACTTAAAAGAAGGGATGGAATTAGAAGGAGTCGTTACCAATGTAGTCAATTTTGGTGCATTTGTAGATGTGGGAGTCCATCAAGATGGATTAGTACATATATCCCAACTAGCCGATAGATTTGTGAGTGACACCAATGAAGTGGTAAAAGTTGGGCAGGTGGTTAGGGTAAGGGTTTTAGAAGTTAATGAGAAATTGAAACGTATTGGTCTATCCATGAAAAATTAATTGTATTCTCGAAAAACCATCCCCTCAATTTAGCCAAAAAAAAGATGAAAATAAAGGGCAAATATAGCTTGATTTATAGTTTTTTTGTTATAATTATCAATGGCTAATTTTCTGCTACCTTGGCTCAATTGGTAGAGCGAATCATTCGTAATGATTAGGTTGTGGGTTCGAGTCCCATAGGTAGCTTTTGAAAAAAATTAAAAGTAATTGATAGATAATCATTTTTTTGTTTGAGTTGGAAATAATTCGACTACGCTCATCAACCATAGAAAATAGTGACCATATTTTGAGGATTCAATGTTTGTTTTAATTGATTAAACAACGCCCATTTTTTAAAGAAAAATTGAAGATTTGCTCAAAATAGTCTGAGATACCATGAACTGTAAAGACTAAATAAAAGGAGCAACCATGAAAAAAGATAAAGCCCATGATATTATGCGAACCTACTATAATCCCCTTAATTTTATGTTCGCCCCCCGCTCTGTAGCTTTAATTGGAGCAACGGAAAAAGAAGGCAGTGTCGGGCGTACATTACTCTGGAACTTGATTAGTCATCCCTTTGGAGGTACTGTTTTTCCAGTCAATCCCAAACGCAAGAGCATTTTAGGTATTAGAGCTTATCCTCGCATAAAAGATATACCTGAGTCGGTGGAGTTAGCTATAATTGCTACCCCTGCATCCACTGTACCTGATTTAATTAGGCAATGTGTAGAAATGAAAGTTAAAGGAGCAATCATTATTTCCGCTGGGTTTAAAGAAATTGGAGCAGAAGGAATAAAATTGGAACAGGAAATCTTAAAAGAAGCAAAACAGGGTAATTTACGCATCATCGGGCCTAATTGCTTGGGGTTAATTTGCCCCCCTTCGGGTTTAAATGCTAGTTTTGCCAGTACTAGCCCCAGAATTGGCAATGTGGGCTTTCTTAGTCAGAGTGGGGCTTTTTGTACTTCGATTTTAGATTGGAGTTTGCGGGAGAATTTAGGCTTTAGTGCTTTTATTTCCATTGGCTCAATGTTAGATGTCAATTGGGGGGATTTAATTTACTATTTAGGAGATGATCCTTTAACCAAAAGTATTGTAATTTATATGGAATCCGTGGGCAATGCTAGGGATTTTATCTCGGCGGCACGGGAGGTAGCTTTAACTAAGCCCATAATTGTTATTAAGGGAGGGCGCACAGATGCGGCGGCAAAGGCGGCGGCTTCCCATACTGGAGCATTAACTAGCAGTGACGAGGTATTAGCTTCTGCTTTTAGGCGTTGCGGTGTGCTACAGGTTGATACCATCAGCGAGATTTTTAATATGGCGGAGTTGTTGGCGAAACAACCCCCCCCCAAGGGCAAAAATTTGACGATTTTAACTAATGCTGGAGGTCCAGGGGTTTTGGCTACGGATGCACTAACTTGGGGTAAGGGCAAGTTATCTGATTTGACGGAGGAAACCATCAAAAATCTAGATAAGATTTTGCCCAGTCATTGGAGTCATAGTAATCCCGTTGACATTTTAGGAGATGCTACCCCACAAAGGTATGCTGAGGCATTGGAAATTGTGGCGAAGGATAAAAATAGTGATGGTTTGTTAGTTATTTTAACTCCCCAAGATATGACTGAGCCTACTCAGACAGCCCAGGCTTTGAAGGAGGTTGCCCTGAAGATTAAGGATAAGCCTATTTTGGCTAGTTGGATGGGGGGTAGTGCGGTGGCGACGGGGGTAGAAATTCTCAATCGAGCTAATATTTATACCCATGGTTATCCTGATGATGCGGCACGGTTATTTAATTTGATGTGGCATTACAATAATAATTTGAATGCTCTTTATGAAACTCCTAGTTTTGCTGAGTCGGAACATTTAATTAATCGTCCTTTGGCTACTAAAATAATTGACCATGCTAGGGGTTTGGGGCGGACTTTGCTAACGGAATATGAATCAAAACAGTTGCTTAAAGCCTATGGTATTCCTACGGTAGAGACACAAATTGCGATCAATCAAGAGGAAGCAAGGGCGATCGCCCTTCAAATGGGTTATCCTGTGGTGCTTAAATTGCATTCTGAGACTATTACCCATAAAACTGACGTGGGGGGAGTTAAGTTAAATTTGACCACGGAAGAAGCGGTTATAAGTGCCTTTGAGGAGATAAAAAGTAGGGTAAGCCATCAAGACTTTTTAGGGGTGACGGTGCAACGAATGATTGACCTTAATGGCTATGAGTTAATCTTAGGTAGTAGTGATGATCCTCAATTTGGTTCGGTGTTATTATTTGGTGCGGGGGGAGAGTTGGTAGAGATATTTAAAGATCAAGCCCTCGCTTTACCTCCTTTGAATACAACCCTTGCCAGACGTTTAATCGAGCGTACAAAGATATTTACTGCCTTACAGGGATTTAGGGGTAAAAAACCAGTAGATATTAAAAAATTGGAGCAAATTTTGGTTTTATTTAGTCAATTAGTCATTGAACAACCATTTATTAAGGAAATTGATATTAATCCTTTACTTGTCAATGAAAACCAGTTAATTAGTTTAGATGGGAGGGTGTTGTTATATCCCCCTAACACTAAATTAGAGGACATCCCCACTTCTGCGATTCGCCCTTATCCAATCCAATACATTAGGCATCATACCTTAAAAAATGGAGATGAATTTACAATCCGTCCTATTCGTCCGGAAGATGAACCGAAAATTGTCAATTTTTGTACTGAATTATCTGAGCAGACGGTTTATTTCAGGTTTTTTCACTCTATTAGCCGTCAATCTCTTATTTCCCATGAGCGTTTAGCTCGTATTTGTTTTATTGATTATGACCAAGAAATTGCTTTGGTTGCTTGTGATGAGAAAGAAGATATAAAGGCGATCGCACGACTAAGCAGAGTTCATGGTAAATTAGATTCTGGAGAAATCGGCTTGTTAGTTAAAGATAATTACCAAAAACAAGGATTAGGTACACTATTAATGAAAAGTATGATTAACATTGCCCAAAAAGAAGGAATGAGTTATCTCATGGCAGATATGTTAATTAAAAACCACGCCATGCAAAACCTTTGTCGTCAATTAGGTTTTGAACTAGAAGCCCAAGAAAACATAGTTAAAGCAGTGTACCATATTAACCCAGCTTAATCAAAAGGGAAGTATCAATTAGGTACATTTTTCTTATTTCTTATTTTAGTTCAATATGAGAGTATTGGATTTGGGCAGGTTTTAAGGTACTAGGTTTAATTTTCCTTATATTGATTACTCAATCAAAGAATTAAAAATAAGAAAATAAATCAAGAAATGTTTTTGATCAATTCTTTAACCTAATACCTGTACAGAGGTAGTATGCTCCTCTACCACCTGATACCAAATCCTAAAGTAAAAGTCAACTAATAACTATCATCAACCCTAGTGATTAAACACTCTGCCAACAGGATTTGGTATGACACCTTGCCTTTAACACCAAACTCATTTTAATTCAACTTTTTCACATAGATTCAGTTTTTTATTAAGAAACTGACTGAACATTGCGAATATCCAATCCTTGTTTAGCTAACTCCTCAATCAACGCTATTTTATTAACCACTCGATCAACGAATAAAACCCCCGAAAGATGATCCATTTCATGTTGAATTACACGAGATAGCCAGCCTGAAGCCTTGATGCGTTGTAATTTTCCTTCTATGTTTTTAAATTGTACTTCGATAGTGCGGGGACGAGCAACATCTAAAAATACATTGGGAATGCTTAAACAACCCTCTTCCAAGACACATAAATCTTTACTCGATTTTTTAATCACTGGGTTAATCATAACTAGAGGAGGATTAGCTGGGTTATCAGGTTGACAATCGATAACAATCATCTGTTTATTAACCCCCACTTGAGGAGCGGCTAAGCCAACCCCATTTTCACTGTACATGGTTTGCAACATTTTATGTGCTAAATCTCGAACAGGTTGATCTACTTTGGCAATCCGTTTGGCGGTTTGGCGTAATACTTTGTCCCCCATTATATGTACTTCTAA
>PXEJ01000063.1 GCA_003566215.1 Cyanobacteria bacterium T3Sed10_376R1m
AATTAAATTTGTTGATGATAGAGCAACCTTTAGCCCATGATGATTTATTAGATCATGCTTTTCTACAAAGTCAAGTTAATACCCCTATCTGTCTTGACGAAAGTATCAACTCCGTTAATGATACCAGAAATGCGATCGCCCTTAAATCCTGTCAAATAATCAACCTTAAGCAATCCCGTGTAGGAGGAATTACCAACACCCTAAAAATTAACAAACTATGTAAAAAATCAGCCATAAAACTATGGTGTGGAGGAATGCTAGAATCTGGCATTGGTAGAGCAACAAATTTACACATTGCCAGTTTAGAAAACTTTCAGCTACCCGCAGACATTTCCGCCACCAATCGTTATTTTCACGAAGACATTATCCAATCACATATTACTTTAAACCCCGAAGACTCCACCATAAATGTACCCACAAAAACAGGAATTGGAGTAGAAATTGATTACCAAAACCTAGAAAAATTTTGCATACATAACCAAAATTTTCATAAAAATAATCTATAAGTGTCCGTCAGACAAAAATCCCCCGTTACAGAGGTAACAAGGGAAATCAACTAACTCAAAGACTGAAATAGACTTTCTAAACGAGCTTTATCAATACCTTTCCTATTCAACAATAACCATGTTTGAATTAAATCAGGACCATGTAACGCCCCCGTTAAACCAGCACGTAAAGAGCGCATAACCAAACCCTTTTTAACCTTCAAATCCTTAGTAACCTGTTTGATAATTCCCTTAATCTCCTCCTCCGTTAACCCCGATTTAGTCGCAGAAATAACCCCCTCGATTACATCCCTAACACCATCTTGGGTAACAAACTCTTGAGCCTCAGAAGAAAGAGTAATCTTATCCGCAAAAAATAAAGCAACCTCCTCAACCCCATCAGTTAAACGAGTCAAACTAGTAGCCGTTAAAGCCGTTAATTCTAATAACCAATCCCTATGGGCATCCACATCAATCCCATAACCAGCCTCCTGCCAATAAGGAATCAACGCAGTTAACAACTCCTCAGTGGGCATATTATGGAGATACTGACCATTAAGCCAATCCAACTTATCCCAATCAAACTTAGCCCCTGCTTTATTCACCCTATCCAAACTAAACTTACCCGCCGCCTCATCAAGGGAAAAAATTTCTTCCCCATCAGGAGAAGTCCAACCCAACAAAGTCATATAATTAACCAACGCAGGAGCAACAAAACCCATCTTACGAAAATCATTAATAGACGTTACCCCATCACGCTTAGAAAGTTTTTTCCCTTCCGTATTCAAAATTAAAGGAGTATGGGCAAAATCAGGAACAGTTCCCCCTAGCGCTTGATATAATAAAATCTGTTTAGCAGTATTGGCAATATGATCTTCCCCCCTAATTACATGACTAATACTCATATCCATATCATCCACAACCACTGCTAAATTATACAACGGTTGCCCAATCAAATTATCATCAGAAGCCCTAGCAATAACCATATCTCCGCCTAAATCACTGCCTTGCCACCTGACTTTACCCCTAATCAAATCATTCCAAGCAATTTCTTGACCATCATCAATTTTAAACCTAATTACAGGTTTACGTCCCTGGGCTTCAAATTCAGCAATTTGTTCTGGAGTTAAGTGACGATGACGATTATCATAACGAGGAGCTTGATTATTTGCCTTTTGTTTCTCTCGCATTTCGTCTAACTCTTCAGAAGTACAATAACAAGGATAGGCAAATTCTTTGTCAATCAAAGTTTGAATAGCTTGATGGTACAAGTCTAGTCTTTCAGTTTGAAAAAAAGGACCTTCATCCCAATTTAACCCTAACCACTCTAACCCTGATTTAATATTCTCCGTATATTCGGGTTTTGAGCGTTCTTTATCCGTATCCTCTACCCTTAAAATAAATTTACCTTGTTGATTATGGGCAAATAACCAATTAAATACTGCGGTGCGTGCTGTGCCGATGTGTAAGTTTCCCGTCGGGGAAGGAGCGATTCTTACTCTTACTGACATACTATTTATTAATAATTTTTGTGCGATCTACCATTTTAAGATAATTTGCCTTATAACTAACATCTCGATTCCTTTAAAAGTGTCAAATCCTCAATTACAAACAATAATTAATTGATAATTGATAATATTTAATCATAAAATGTTAGGCAACCTAAGTAGTTTTACTTAATTTTTTCCATTGAGAAGGAAATCTTATCTAAATTATAAAAAAAATAATAAATAACTTGAGTTTAGACTAAATCTAATTTTAAATGATCCTGATAAAATTGAGGAAGTTGAAACATCTTTTTCTCTGGCAATTAATATAAAAACTGAAAATATCTCATCTTTATTCAGATTAGCATCTTCAATCCCTTACAGCATCGTCTGTTTAGCTTTATTGTCGCCCCCTTAGGTGTGGTAGTTCACTTTAAAGAAATTAAACCTAAAACCTGCAACCTAACCACAGCTACAATTACTATGTTGAAATGAAGTTAGCTAATCTTTTTGTAAAACTTCATCAAAGGGAAAATCGTTAGCCGCCATGACAAAAGCGATAGTAGGTAAATTTTTAGTTCTTTCTAACCAACCTCGATAATAGTGAGGAAAATTTTCTTGGGGAGAAGCTAAACCTAAAAAAATTAAGTCTGCCCCTTGGGAATTTTGTTCTAAGATTGTCTCGAAAGATGATTCATCGGAGACAATAATATTAGGGATTAAGCTAATATTTAATTTTGTGATGAGGTTATCAATATTATTTTTAGTGGCTTCTAAGGCATTAGAATTTTTTATGACTAATTTAAGATAGACCCGCGCATTTGACCAATTCCAATCGTATTGAAGAAGATGAGCAAGTAAAATCATTAAGCTACCATTCGCTTGTATTCCCCCCCACCAAACATCTACCCGGCGGTGTTTGCCTAATTTATTGATCGGATTTTGTTTTAAGATAACGATATTTCTTTTGAGTTGATGAATTTGAGTCACCATCTGACAATATTCTTGGTGAGCATCCCAATCTTTGTTTAACCAAGCGTTACTATTTCCTAGTAAAACAGTATTGGGAACTAAAGCACCAATACCATAGCTTTCTACTAACTGAGGGATAACATTAAAAGTATCATCGGAGCGTACTATTTTGACCAATCCTTGAATGTTGTTTTTCTGAAGATAATCTTTAATTGTGTTTTCGAGATTTTGTTTACTTTCATATTCCCTTCTTTCAGGGATAATACTAGCTACAGTTAAAAAGCCTTTATGGTTAAAACTATCTGCTAATTTTACCAATGACCAGTTTTTCTGGGGGGAGTGAAAAAAAGTAAGGATGTGGGGACGCCAATTTTTGGGATCAACTGATTCGTCTTGTACTTGATATATCCCCGTGCGTAGCAGTGCCATCCACATTCCTCGCCTACTATCTCCCCAAGTAACTTCTAATTGTTGTCTTTGTAGATAGAGATAGATCCCTAAAACAATAATAGCGGCAACCAAGGTGGCGATCGCATTTATCAAAAACATAACTCCTAAACAACCTAATGCTCCCAGGGCAGACAATGACCAGTGAACTTTAAAAGTGGGACGAAAGGAGGGAGATTCGAGAAAACTTTCGATACTAGCAGAGGCATTTAAAACTAAATAAGTAGTCAAAAAAAACATAGTTAAGATAGGGGCAATAATGTTAAGATCCCCTAAACAAACTGCCGCCATAGCAAATCCAAGGGTAAGAGCAGTACCGATTCGAGGTTCATCATTTTTTCCGGCGCCCTGTCCCAAAAAACTAAGATACTTAGGAAAAATGTTATCCCTCACCAATGCTTGTAATACCCTGGGTGCACCTAATATACTACCAATTGCACTACTTAATGTAGCTCCCCATACTCCAAGGGCGATCGCCCCTCCCCAAAAGGACATCCTTGCCATGATAAAAGGCTCATCGATTAAGGTTTGACTATTAGCTCGAAATCCAATAAATATGGGAATAATCATATAAATTAAATAACCTGTGCCTACGGCAGCTAAAGTTCCGATGGGTAAAGCTTTAGTAGGATCTTTTAAATCTCCAGACATATTAACCCCCGCCATAATCCCTGTTACCGCAGGGAAAAATACAGCAAATACCTGCCAAAATGATTGATCAGTAGTTCTCCACAATTCTATCTGTGTTTCTTCTACCGGTTGCCCCAAAAAAAAGGAGATCAAGGAAAGGGCGATGGCTGCCATAATAAAATATTGAGCTTTAATGGCAATGTCGGCACTCGTAAGGGCTAACACTCCCACACCAATGGTAATTGCTAAGGCAATATATAATTGATAATCGACCCAACCTGGAAATATTTGCACCACACTTTCCGCAAAACCGAGGGTATAGAGAGCAACGGATAAAGCCTGAGCAATATACAAAGTAATACCCACCGCTCCCCCCGTTTCAATGCCCAAGGAGCGACTAATCATGTAATAAGCACCCCCTGCCCTAACTACTCGATCAGTGGCGATCGCACATATAGATAAAGCCGTTAAAAAAGTAATGACATTAGAGAGAGTAACAATCAAAAAAGTTCCTAGCAAACCGACGTTTCCCACTACCCAACCGAAACGCAGATACATGATGACCCCTAAAATGGTCAAAATTGAGGGGGTATAAACACCCCCAAAGGTATTCAAGCCAGAAGATTTTTGCTCGTTAATATTCATGGACAATGATTTACTAATAATTAATGGAGCAAGACAATCTTACAGAATCGGATTTTTTTGTTCTAAGTTAGGTTGTACTTTAATTCTCGCCAAAATACAAGTAATATTATCATGACCATTTACTTGGTTCGCTAAATCAATCAGATAAGACGCACCCTCTTCTATATTTGCTTTAGCACTAATCAAAGGTAGTAAAGCATTTTGCCAATTATTTTCCAATAGACTATTGTCTGATAAACCATCAGAGCATAACAAAAATAAAGTATCTTCTTTTACTTCTAAATATTTGACATCAGGGCGAACAAATTCATCCCCTCTAGGACCTAGAGCTTGGGTTAACTGGTAGGCATCGGGACGAGAAAAAGCTATTTGATATTCTACCCCATTTTTAATTTCTGCCTGAGCAACGGAATGATCTACCGTCAACTGTTCTAAACCCCATTTACGAGTCACCCGATAAATACGACTGTCTCCCACGTGGGCAAGGGCCACCTTGGTTCCTTGAACCAAAGCCATGACAACGGTAGTTCCCATACGTCCTGAGCCACTTTTACCCTTTTCTATATTAGCATCATAGATAATTGTATTTGCCCGTATAACTCCTTGTTTAATCACTTCCTCTGAAGGTAACTCATCTATCCAGTGTTCTTGGAAATAATCATATAAAGTTTTCACTGCCATGGCACTTGCCACCTCACCCCCTGCATGACCACCCATGCCATCACACACTACAAAAAAGCCTTTGGCACTAGAATGAATCCCTTGGGGAGTCTCTTTTTTATGAATCTGAGTTTCAACGGCAAAACAGTCTTCATTATGTCCCCGTCGCATACCAATATCACTTACACCTACTTCCGCTAAGCTCAGAAGACGCATGGGTAAAACAACGGTGGGTTGTTCATCGGTTTCCGAGGGATTATTAATAACCGTAGCTTCTCCGGAGTCATCGGATTCTTGAAAGTCAAACTGGGAAGTCAATTCATTTAATTCATCTTCTGGGGGAATAAAAAATCCCTGTTCGTCACTATCACTATCTTCTTCTAATAATTTATTTAATTGTGATTCTTGAAAAAGATCATCTAAAGATGCTCTTAACTGATTAATCTCATCAACTTCTCCCTCTTCAATACGCATCATTAAAATTTCCACAGATTCTGCTTCTGGTCTTTTTGTTTGTGATAATAAGACAACCCAAGTTTCTACCAGTTGTCTGAGAAGGGGAAGATTATTTTCATCATCAAAATATAGTTTTTTAATCTGTAAGTTGTTATCTTCACTTACACCTAAATTATCTGGATATAAAAGAGTTTGAGAACATTTTAATTTAGTAAAACTTTTCCACAATTTTGCCATCTGTTGTAGGTAAGCAAAAACATCACTAGAGTTGGGTTTTTTTTCTGCTAAATATGTATTGAAGGTTTGCCAATTTTGCGTACTACTAATAATTACAAATTCTTGATCATGTTCATCCTGCCATGCGTCCAATAGATCAGGTACCGTGGGAGTATATTCAGTTAAAGTCAAGTAAGGAAAAGCTAAACCGGGTATTCCCGCCTCAATTAAACTTTTACGATCAAACTCTATCACTCTTTCTAAGTTTTCGTCCAAGGAAGATTTTTCTTGGGGTGAGGTATCAATGACGGTTATTTCATAATAAGAACGATCATTTATGCAAATAAATGGTTTTAATTGGTCTAGGCTAACATCTTCTTGAATACCATAGCGATAGCTAGAATTTGCCCCTGCTTGATTGATAAAGTAAAAAGGTAGCAGGGGAGAATTTTGGGAACTAGTGCTGAAAATACACTGATAAAGATTGAACTCGTCAGGACTAATGGACATACTCATATTTTTTTCTTATATACTTTATATTATAAAAATAATTGACAACTGAGACATTAATTTTCTTATCACCTTTTAATATTTTGTCTGTGATCCTTACTAAAGTAAAAAGTATTTACTTTCTAATAAGTTATTGTACAGAAAGTGTCAAAAACTGGTATCTTAACGGAAGAAAAATAATCAAAATAAAAAAGGCACGACTAAACAATGATTTACCAACGAGTTTTACTGAAATTAAGCGGTGAAGCATTAATGGGTAATTTGGGTTATGGCATTGATCCAAAAGTGGTTGCCGATATTGCTGAAGACATCGCCGAAGTTGCACGAGAGAAAGTTGAGGTTGCTATTGTCGTTGGTGGAGGT
>PXEJ01000172.1 GCA_003566215.1 Cyanobacteria bacterium T3Sed10_376R1m
AATACTATGATGATCAGTAATAGCCAATCCTTGTAAACCAATTTGAATTGCCTGTTCAATCAATGATTCTGGTGTTAACTGTCCATCAGAACAGATTGTGTGTAAGTGAAAATTATAGTTGAAAGGACAACTATACTTATCGATATTATTCCATACTTCCTTTAATTTTGACAGATTTTGATATTCCTGAGTTGCATTTGACAAAGACTTTTTTTTACTTAATAGCATAGATTACTCAACTATTACAGATTGTTAAGTTTAATCTAACAAATAAAAGGCTATTTTGACTTAAAAATATTCATACTTTGTGAAAACTTTATATAACTGATTCATTAATATTATTTATTAATTAGCTTATTTTGGACGTAATTTATAGATAAATGGAGAAAAAAAGTCTTTAAATTGACTACAATAAATATTTAATTATTTGATTGTTGATTATTTCTGTAGTTTAGACTATCAAAATATTTCAGGAGAATAAGTAAGCTAACAAAAAATTAGCTTAAAAAGACAATAAGATGAGTTGATGATTGCTAAAAAGTTAGTTTTTTCGACTTTTTTTGGTTCTGGATGGGCGTTTTTTTACCGTAAGGTAAACTTTAAGCTTTGTTTCTTTTTCGCCCTTTAGGCGGAAGGTGGGTTGTAACAATCATTAGTATACTTCATTCTTCGGATTTGGTATTATTTGCGCACCTTGTAAGCCCTGTCCCACGCTGATTTTATGGGTAGTTTTTTACTGAAAAATACAGCGTGGGGCTTCTTACGGAAGAAAAGACTAACGACGACGACCAAAGCCACCACTTCTACGGGCGGGGGCACGTCTGATGGGAGTACGGTTACGGTTATTTGTCCCAAAACTGTTATTGCTACCTTGTCTAGTGTTGGTAGAAGAACCATTATTTCTGAGGTTACTAGAACCAACTCCGGAACCTGTAGCACGGTTTCTAGTCAGGTTACTTCCCCTTACTGCACCAGTAGCATTGTTCCTAATGGTTCCCGTGGTGCGCACAGATTGACGATTTTTCTCAACTGGTGGCACCGAGTTATGGTTGTTTTGATAACTTTGTACCGCTTGAGTGTAACTACTTCCAGAACCACCAAATCCCCTTAGGGTTGTACCGGGTTGATAAATGGGGGGTACATAGTATTGGGGGCGAAATAACATACTACCAATGGCCTGTCCAGCCAATGCTCCCGCAAAAGGACTCCAGAAACTCGATTGTTGTCTGACGATGACGGTTTCTTGTCTGCCGGTGTTGGGATTAGTGACGGTTTCGGTTTCGTTATGGATATATTCAATTCTAAAATCTTCTGTAAGGTGCATTACTGCATCGTTATTATTAATTTCTAGGTACGTTTTTTGACCATTTTCGATTTCTTCATCGGTTAACCTAGCCATTTGTAGATCATTAGTGATCATATTAGGGCTTACTCCTGAAGGAGTATTGAGCAAAAGAAGATTATATTCTCCGTCAACATCATTAAAGGTAGCTTGTTGTACGGGATATTTTCCACTGGGGATGTTATTAACGGTTTGATTTACATTATTGGTAAAGTTTGCACTGCCTCCACTGGGGTTATTTGAACCACAGGCTACGGTTGTCATACTTAAGGTTATAGCTAAAAAAATGGCTAATATTTTTTGTAACATTATTATTTTTGTTATTTTTGTACTAGAGGGGAATTAGTTCTGAAAAATTGAGAATAGCTTGTTCTTGGGTGAGGGTATCTCCTAACCTAGCTGGGGAAAAGTGAAGGGCGATCGCACGATATTTATCCCGATAGTTAAGGGTTATAAGAGCCTTCAAACCTTCGCTAAGACCCGTAAAGTCTGCCAATTCCGTTTCAAGATCGGGAGATTCGCCCTCAAAAGCTACTGTGATCATAACAACTAAGTTATCGGTAATTGGTAGGGATAAAGGTTCGTTTTCCCCTACACAAGAAGCCGTATCTGGTTGGGAAAGGTAACGGTTAGCGCAATCGGTAAACAATTCTTCTACGTAATCTCCGGCTTCTCCTTCATCCCAAAATACATCTCCTTCATTAGCAGCACTTTGCCAATAGTTTTGATACTCTAATAAACTTTGGCAAATATTCACTAATGCTTCTCCCATAACTTCCATATCCCCCTGGGCATCCACTGCTTTACGGGCATTTTGGTTTAATACTCCCAATAAAGGAGCAATATCTTCCCCCTGTAGGTGAAGGAATATGCGGGAAACGACAAATCTAGTTTTTCCTCGAAGTTTATTAATGCGATCGCTTATAGCCATGGTAATAATTGATAATGAAATATTTTTTTGGGTGTTAAGACTTCCCTTTCTCTCCCTATGGGATGAGGTTGCCCACAGGAGAGAGGATTAAAAAATGTACAGGGAAAAATTTTAGAATACAATCACCCCCCACGGGGAAAGGAGAAAGTTCAATAATCAACAATACTATTTGCGGACTAATAAAACAGGACAGTTAGCATTCACTCGAATGTAGTCAGATAGAGATTTTCCGAGTAAACGATCTAAATCTACCAAACTTTTGGCAATGGATGGACGGCGATCGGGTGAGCCTAACAAAAGTAAATCAATATCTTTATCCTCTGCTAGTTTGCAAATTTGTTTACCCGGTTTGCCCCCTGTAACGATACATTTGGTCTTAATGCCCATTCTTTTTGCTTTTAACAGAGCCGGAGCAAGGACAGGGTTTTGTTCCATTTCGGTGGTGGAAAGATCAATGTTTGCATCTAAATCGGGGTTAACTCGAACAAGATATAATTGGGCTTCAGGGTAGTCTTTGAGCATATTCAGAGTTAACTCTAGGGCATACTCCGCCGCTTCTGATTTATCAAGGGCTAACATCACTCGTTTAATTCGGCGAATATAAATATCGTCCTTAACCAATAGCATAGGGCGATCGCTCAATTGAAATACATACTGACTAACGGAATTTTCGAGGAAGGATTCAAGACGTTTTAAACCCCGTGAACCCATTAAAATTAAGTCCGCATCAATCTCTTGAGCCACCTGACAAACTACGTCTTTAGGTTCACCTTGTCGGAGAATAGTAGAAACTTTTGCTGGGTCAACTTCAGTATTTTTAACTATGTCTGCAAGGATTTTTCCCCCTTCGTCCCACTTATCGGCTAAAGCGTCGGCAGAGGTTTGGGGAGAAACAACGTGTAAAATTGTTAAGTCACAGTTTTGAAATGCAGGAATATCTTGTAAAGTTTTGAGCATTTCTTGGGTATGTCCGTTACCGGAGTCAGCGTATAAAATTTTCTTGAGCATAATCTGATTAAATATTTTTTGTAATAAGGTTTATATCTACTTTTAAGGTACAGTGATTAAGCTCTTAAAAATCTAAAATTTTGTAACAAAAGAAACTATAGCAGTTCTATTTTAGTTGTTAATTGTGTGCAAAAATTTAAGTCAGCGAATACTAAACCCTTTGTAATGAAGGTAGATAAAGCGTTAGGCTAATTTTCTGATTCTTTCTGATTCTACTATTGCGATGGTTTTCAACCCCACCCATTTTTCACTATCAATGAAATCTGCCGCCGAATTCATCAACCAATAACGACGTTTTTAAATTCGACCATGATTCTTTTCTATGGTTTCATATTTTTCCTTGATTATTTCTTGATACTCTCTGTGAGATAACTCAACATGATTAATCTAAGTAGTGATGTAGAAATTATCTCAATGGTGGTAATAAGAATTTAATCAGTTAAGCCGTGGGTAAGGGCAAATCGAACTAACTCAGTGCGGCTATTTGTCCCTGTTTTGCTAAATAACCTACTAACGTATTTTTCCACGTTTCTAACGCTAGTTTGCAGGGTTTTAGCTATTTCTTTATTCATCAAACCTTGGGCTACTAAGTCTAACACGCTTTGTTCCCTGGGGGTAAGATCAATTTTTATGGGAGATTCGGAAATATTTAATTTACTTTTCGTGTTGTCTAGTTTATCTTTAATATCTTTAACATCCCTAACCAACTCTTCTAATTGGGTGTTATTAGGTTGGGTTTCTTTTCTGGTTCTATTTTTCTCTAGGAGATTTTTAACAATGGCTTCTAACTCATCGGGATCAAAAGGTTTAGGTAAATAGGCATCACATCCTGCGCTATAACCCTCGATGCGATCGCCAGTCATCCCTTTGGCAGTCAAAAATACTACAGGAATATTTTGAAAACGAGTATCTTCTTTTAGTTGAGAGAGAAATTCTAAGCCGTTTACCTCTGGCATCATAATATCGGAAATGATTAGGTCAGGGATGTTCGATTGTAGTTTTTCCCATGCTTCTCTGGCATTACTAGCCACTTCTACTTGCCAATCTTCGTTATCCCCCAAGTATGCTTGTAAAGATTCTCTGATACCCGGTTCGTCATCCACCAATAAAATATTTTCGATTTCCGCCATAGCATTTATACTTATAATGTTTATTTATAACCTTTCAATCTTTAATTGTCAATAGTTAAGGATGATCATAAAATGACTGCCTAAGGGCGATCGCAAATGAAACTACATCGGCACTTATCCCAAACTCATCTTACCTTGTTTGAAACCTGTCCGCCCCAATTCCAACAAAAATATATAGAGCATTTCTACAGTTTTCCCAACATACTACAAGAGGAAAAAAGCCAATGGGGAAAAATGTTTCACTTATTGATGCAACAGTATAATTTAGGCTTGCCCATAGACAAATTTATTAATAATCAACAAGAAAATGGACAAAATCTACAAAAATCTTTAGAAGCACTGATAAAAGCCACAGGTGATATTTGGACATCGTCGGAAATTTTGGCGAGGGAAGAAGAATATCAACTACAACTAAAGTTTGAAGATTATTTATTTACCGTTATTTATGACCTTTTAATAATCTATCCTGATAGGGCAATTATCTTTGATTGGAAAACTTATTTATTACCTCAAAATAAAACAAAATTAAGGGATAGTTGGCAGACAAAACTATATTTATATGTGTTATCAGAGGTTATGGACTATAAACCATCACAACTTTCTTTTACCTATTGGTTTGTTAAAATTCCCCATCAGCCAGAGAGTTTCACTATTGAATATAATGACCAAATGCACCAACAAACAGAGGATGAATTGCGAATTATTTTAGCAAAAATTTCTCAAACCTACCAAAATTATTTAAAGGATAATATTGATTTTCCCCATCACAACAATTGCCATAAATTTTGTCAATATTACAATTTATTATCTAGTCTAAATACAGACGAAAATAGTATTATTGATTTACCCATAACTTTAGATAATATCCCTGAAATTAATCCTTTTGATTAATTTTTTTGAGAAAGATACATTAAATTAGTTAATTTATAAAGTAATCTTGCACCGATATTGCCATCCCATTCATCTTTACCAGATTTACTAGGAGCAACTTCACAAAGGTCAAAACCAATGATTTTTTTACCAGATTTGACAACAGTTTGAATTAAATAAATGGCTTGGTTAAAGTCTAATCCCCCCGCCACAGGAGTACCTGTATTTGGGCAAAAAACTTGATTTAAACCATCAATATCAAAGCTAATATAGACTGTTTCTGATAAATGAGAAACTATATCTTGGCACTGTTGTTTCCAAGTTACACCTTCATAAAATTGATTTTTTAAATGCCAATCATCAAAAAGAACAATGCGTTTATCTTCTACAATTTTATCCATTTCTTCTTGACATAAATCCCTGATACCTACCTGTATTAACTTGTTGATGTTAGGTAGTTGCATCACGTTATACATGATAGAAGCATGGGAATAGGTAAAACCCTCGTAGGCGTTTCTCAAATCAGCGTGGGCATCTATGTGCAAAATGCTAAATTGGGGATAATGTTCCGTAAGGGCTTTGATATATCCGAACGGAATGCTATGATCTCCTCCAATTAGGGCAATTTTTTTTCCTTGCCCCAGAAATTTTTGACATTGTTCATATACCCAATGGTTTAGAAAACTACTGCTTTGATTAACTGTTTTTAAGGATGAAGCGATCGCACGATCATCAAGACTATTTCCCGATTCTAAGTATTCTATCACTTGAGTTGCGATCGCCCTAGTTTGTTTACTTTTTTCCCGAATATCAGCATTAATTGGTATAGTGCCATAACCCTTTAACCAAGCTTGGGATAAGTCAAAATCATACCAATCGAGTTGATAGGAAGCCTCAAGGATTGCTTTAGGCCCATCCGCCGTACCCTCCCCATAGGAAACCGTAGCATCCCAGGGCACACTTAAAAAAACCACCTGAGCATCTTCTATGGCAGTGGGTAAACCAAAAAAACAATTATTTTTAATACTTATTTGATGGGGATTAACAATTTCCATATTCAATTGCTATAACTGCTTTTCATTTTTATTATTCTTTTATTTTCTCTCAGAAAGTGATAAAAGAGGGATAGTTAGTCCCTCCATTGGCGAGGGGAAAGTTTAATCCTTCTCTTTGGGCGAGATATTGATGGGCTACTTCACGGGCAAGATTTCTAATTCTGCTAATGTAACGGGTTCTTTCAGCTACGGCAATCACTCCTCTAGCATCTAATAGATTAAAGCAGTGAGAGCATTTTAAAACGTAGTCTAGACTTGGTAATACCAAATTTTTATCTATTAGCTGTTTAGCTTCTTCTTCGTATAGGCTAAAGAGTTTAAATAGTAAGTTAGGGTCAGATGCTTCAAAGTTATAGGTACATTGTTCTATTTCTGCTTGGAGAAAAATATCTCCGTATTTTAGTTGGTCATTCCATTTAATGTCATAGATGCTATCTACATCTTGTAAATACATGGCCAATCTTTCTAAACCGTAGGTAATTTCGATCGCAACGGGTTTACAATCAATACCACCACACTGTTGAAAATAAGTAA
>PXEJ01000024.1 GCA_003566215.1 Cyanobacteria bacterium T3Sed10_376R1m
CAAGCGTTTAAACCTGCTGCAAATTCGTAACGACTTAAAGCACGGTTACCACGGAAAGTACGATCTGGATAACCAGCGATACAGCCATAACGTTCTACTAAACTACGAAGTGCTTCATAAGCCCAGTCGGTAGGGGAAACATCACTTAACTGAGATACAGAGGTAACCTGACCCTGAGAATTTGTATTACCTTCTGCACTATATTTATCTAGTTGATTGATGATGTCGCCATTTTCTTCGACAGCTTGGGCTAAGTTAAATTCATTTGCTTGAGCTTGAGCATTAACTAACAAACTTGCACCTAATAGTACAGGGGTTAGTTTTAACGATTGCCAAAATACTTTGTTCATTTGTTCATTTCCTCACACATTAAGGTATTTTGTGACTAATCTTTTGTAATCACGATCACATGATAGCACTTATTTTTTGTTTTTTCTAGTTAATAAAAGATTATTTATGAAGATTTCTTAACTTTAACTAACTATGTCGCCTAAATAGCCCATTGAACAAGGGTTTCATGTCTTCAAATTTTTCTAAAAAAAACAATATTTGAGGTTAATTACTGATTGTTTTGCCAATATTTCAAGCCAAAAGAACCAACTAAAAAAGCACAGAGGAAGATGAAAGGATTGATACTAGCTTGAACTAAGGATGTTACCGCAGGACCGGGGCAATAACCAGAAAGCCCCCAACCAATGCCAAAAATCCCAGCCCCTAAAATTAGGGGTAAATCAATGTCTTTGCTGGTAGGTAAATAGAATTTATCACTAAAAAAAGGCTTTTTCATGGGCAATACGTACCTAAAACTAATTACCGTAACTCCCACTGCGCCACCTAAAACAAATATAAGTGTTGGATCCCAGTTTCCTGTTACATCCAAAAATCCAATAACTCTATTTCTATCTACCATCTGAGAGATGCTTAATCCTAGTCCAAATAATAAACCACTGATTAAAGCCACTAGGTTAAATTTATTTTTCATATTATTCTAAAAGTTAATTTTATAACTATCATACTCGTCACCACGGCGGACTCCAAATCTTGTAGTTTTCTTTACCCCATTCTCAAAACAATTAGGTTTTTGAGTTTTTGCTCTGGGCTTTCTACCAACGTTTTAGGGTAAAATTCAAAGGAAACAAGATATATTAATCACTTTTATTGGAGTTTCATGTTTATAAATTCGTGGTTTAATTTCCTAAGACGAATCTTTCTAATTTTAATATTTTGTGTCAGTCTCTGGGTAACTCATCCCCTTAATGGTATTGCCGAAATTAACACAGATCGCTACGATGGTAACATTTTTGTGGTTTATGCTGGTAATGGGTCATTAGTACCCTCTCGTCTCACCTTAAAACAGTCTTTTGAACGTGAACTGCCTGTTATTTTAGTTTATTATTTAGATGATAATAGCGACTCAAAAGAATTTGCTTTTATTGTCTCTCGTTTTCAAGAATTTTATGGACGTGCTGCGAGTATTATTCCTGTAAATATTGACACTATTCCGACAAAAGAAAAGTATCAACCTGATGAGGTTGGTTATTATTATCAGGGGGCTATTCCCCAAACTGTTGTTTTGAATCAAGAAAAAGAGATTATTTTTGATCAAGTTGGTCAGGTAGAATTTGAAGAAGTTGATGATATTCTTCGTGATTTATTTAATTTATTACCTCGCTCTAAATCTGTGGAATTGAAGAAGAAAACTTTTAATGAGTTTAATAGTGAGTTAGTACCGCAAAATAAATAGGCTGTTGTTTCGCCCCCAATTCTGGGGGTATCTAATTATGAAAGGATCTAGGATTCCGAGCATTTTGTAAAACTTCTCACTAAATCAAAATTATGAAATTTAACTTGCCCAAACAGAGATGGAAGTTTAGTGAATCTAACCCTGAATTGGTAGATGATTTGGTTAAGTTACTGGGGTTGTCTCCCATAATGGCGCAGGTTATTCTTAATCGTGGCTTTAAAAAATTAGATGATGCTCAAATTTATGTTTATCCCGAAAAGGAAAACTTACCCTCTCCCTTGACAGAGTTTGCTGATTTACCTAAAAGTTTAGACTTATTAGCAAGTGCGATCGCCCTTCAAACAAAAATAGCTATTTGTGGTGATTATGATGCCGATGGCATGACTAGCACAGCACTACTAATAAGAGCCTTAAAACATTTAGGAGCGAATGTTGACTATGCTATTCCTAGTCGTATGACTGATGGTTATGGTATTAACAAAAGAATTGTTAAAGAATTTAAACAAGAAAATATCGGTTTAATTCTCACCGTTGATAATGGTATTTCTGCTTACGAACCCATTGCCCTAGCCAAGGAATTAGCCATGGATGTAATTATCACAGATCATCATGATTTACCTCCTCAATTACCTCCAGCCGATGGCATTTTAAACCCAAAATTACTTCCTAAAACTTCTCCTTATTGGGGATTAGCAGGGGTAGGGGTTGCCTATGTTTTAGCCGTCACCTTAGCCCAAAAGTTAGACAAATTATCTGGCTTAACCAAACAGCTACTAGAACTATATACCCTTGGTACTATTGCAGATTTAGCACCCTTGACAGGAGTTAATCGCCGTTGGTTAAAAAGGGGTTTAAAACTACTACCTAATTCTGATATTTTAGGCATTCAAACTTTAATTCAAGTAAGTGGAATTAATGATACTAAAAAATCTTTAAATTCTGAAGATATAGGTTTTAAATTAGGACCTAGAATCAATGCCATTGGACGTATTAGTGATCCTCAAATTGTTATTGAATTATTGACCACAGAAGACGAAAATATTGCCTTAGAAAGAGCAATGCAATGTAATGCTGTTAACGAAACAAGGCAGAAATTATGTAAACAAATTCAACAAGAAGCAGTTAAAATAATCCAAGAAACTCCCATTGATTATAAGGGCGATCGATTCCTATTATTAATAGGAGAAGGTTGGCATCATGGAGTGATAGGCATTGTTGCTTCTCGGTTAGTTGATAGTTATGGTGTTCCTGTTTTTATTGGCACTTATGAGGACGAGAATAAAACCATCATTCGAGGTTCTGCTAGGGGAATTGAAGAATATAATATCTTTGAGGCTTTGCAATATTGTGATGATTTATTAGGTAAATATGGAGGACATAAAGCCGCTGGTGGTTTTAGTTTTGAAGCCCAAAATTTAGACCTAATTAAAACTAGATTAAAAGAGTTTACTTATCAATATTTGTTACCTGAACATTTACACCCTTTAATTAATATTGATATGCAATTAAATTTTAATCAAATAAATTTAAAGTTATTGAAAGAAATTGAAAAATTATATCCTTGGGGTATTGAGAATAATCCGCCAGTTTTTTGGACTCCTTGTGTAAAAGTTTTAGAACAAAATTCTACCAAGAAAGGGGATCATTTAAGATTAAAATTACAGGATAGTTATGGTGAGTTAAGTTGTATTGCTTGGAATAAAAGTCATTATTTTCCTTTACCACCCGTAGTCGATGTTGCTTATAAATTATCTCTTAATGAATGGAATGGAAAAAAAACCGTTCAGTTAGATATTCAAGGTTTTAGATTTAGTTAGGGGTTGCTTAAAAGTGTTCCAAAAAACTCGCCAACGTTTAGCCTTATATTACATTATCGTTACTGCTGTTTTGTTAATTATCTTTGCTGTGGGGATTTATGGATATGTTTATAAAACTCTTATTGATAGAATTGATGATACTCTAAAGCACGTTGTGGAAATTGTTGAACCTTCTTTGGTGATTGATGAAGTAAGTTTGGCACAAGGAAAATATAAATTAAATGTAAATGCTAGTTTTCGTCAACATCCTAATACTACAAATGAAGTAGAAGATGATCACATTGATTTAGAGTGGTTTAGTCCCAATGGGGAGTTATTATGGCAAACCTTAGAACAGCCTTTGCCTATTCCCCTTTCTTTTCATTCTGGGGGCAAAACTACCCGTATTTCTTCTGACTATTTACTAAGACAAATCACTAAAAGAATAGAAATTGGTCGTTATGTTTTAGGTTATTTGAGGGTTAGTCATCCTCTTTTTGATGTGATTAAACCCATTCGTCAATTAATTACTGATTTAAGTATCGGTATTATTGTTCTTATCGCATCTGTGGGGTCAATTGGTTGGTTTTTGTCTGGAATTGCGATCGCACCTGTCAAAGAATCTTATCAAAGTTTAAAGCAATTTACCGCCGATGCTTCCCATGAATTACGAAATCCTATTGCCACTATTCAAACAAATGTACAAACCTTACTATCTTATCCTGAAATTAATTTAGAAGCTCAAAAAAAACAACTAGAAATAATTGAAAGATTAACCCAAAGATTAGGTAATTTAGTTAATGATTTATTATTTTTAACTCGTAGTGATAGTGGTATTATTGCCCCTGCTTTTCAAGCAATTCCTCTCGATTCTTTACTATTAGAAGTAGTAGAAGAACAAAAAATTGTTGCCCAAAAAAGACTTATTAACTTACAACTAGAAATTATTGACTGTAGTTTTTTAATAAATGATCAAGAAGATCAAAATGAAGAAAGCATTTATAGTATCAAAGGTGATTGGGGACAACTAAGCCGACTTTTTACTAATCTTATAAGTAATGCTTTAATTCATAGTATTGATACTTTAGAAAATGATAAAAAATACTACATTAAAGTTATCCTAGAGATTATTAAAAAAAATAACAAAATCTATTGCCAAGTACAAGTAAAAGATAATGGAAAAGGAATTCCTAAAGAATTTATTCCCCATCTTTTTGATCGTTTTTACAGAGGTGATTGTGCTAGAAGTTATCAAGGTAATCTACCTAATGCTAGCACAGGTTTAGGACTTGCGATCGCCCTTGCCATTGTAGAAAATCATCAAGGTAGCATAAAAGTAAAAAGTAGCCAAAATCAGGGAAGTAACTTTATTGTTAATTTACCCAAAGTTTAAAAAACAAACGTTTAAATAATTTCTGCAATAGCATCTTCTAACTCAGAGCGAGTTAAATCGGTAATTATAAAAACCTCTTGAACACTCTTCCCTTGACGGGCAATAAGTTTAAACCCCCCCCGAATAGGCACAGAAATTTTTAACTTCATTTTGGGGATATGACTCCTAGAGCGACTCAAAACCGCTGGGGTGATAGTACGTACCCCCTCATAAAGAACCAACTTTTCAAGAATAGGAATTAAACCGTCTAAGTGGGTTGAATGATTCCACACAATTCTGCCATCGGATGATTTGCTCATGTTGCCTCCAATGGTGCCATGGTTAATCCTTCTCTTCTTAATTGTTGATGATATAGTTCAGCTTGTTCTAAAGGTCCTGACCAAACCAAAGCTTGACCTTGAAAATGCACCTGATTGGTTAATTCCCATGCCAATTGCTCTGTCATATTGGGTATATGTTTTAGCAAACAAGTAGCAACGTGTTCAAAGGTATTAAAATCATCATTTAAGACAATAACCTTAAAATTAGGATATGGTTTGCGGACAGTTTGACTAGACTGAGTAGGACTTACTACGGTGGCGGACAATACTGTTTTAGTCATAAAAAGTCTTTCGGAAAATTTTGCACAGATTTCCACTGTACTGTTTTTGCTATTCTATCATTTGAGGGGTATTTTGTGTAAGAGAATAACATTGAGTAAACATTTCATCATGGTATTAAAAAGTAATCGAACCGTAGCCATCAGTTACTTGTTCTCTTTCGTTCCCCTTTGCACTGGTTGTTATCTTTGCAATGGGCAAACCGTTACCTTTGGTTAAAGTATGAATCAGAATTCCTTTTCATTTTTACTATTGACTTAATTTATCTACTCTTTATTATATTAGAATAGGCTCATAAAACCCTGTAATTGTCCATTGTCAATTCTCCTCACCGTAGCACTTTTTCATCAACCCCTACGTAACAAGTTTAAAATATCCTAAATCAAAGAAATAAATTATGTATCAAACTGAGTTAAAATAAAATTATAACGATTTAAAAAACCATGACCATCAACAAAAAAAATGAATAACTTCCCTTATCCAAAAATATTTTTTTTATCAACCATAATAATACTTGGTTTAATTTCCCCATCCTTAGCTAATGCTTTTTCTGATTGCTACATCATTGATTCATCAGGAAAAAAAGTCAACTTTGAGTTTTTGTGCGGTTCTTTAATATCAAGGGACGATGATGTAACTCAACCCCCACCGGCTCAACCAGAGACAGTTCCCACTTTACCACAAGAAAATAGACAAGAACAGACAATAGAAAATGATCTTTTTCCCACAACAACCCCTAGAAGAAATGTACCTTTTTTAGAAGCAATGCCTGACTAGATATTACTTTTAATTACGGTCATTTAAAGGTAAATAATGTTATTTATTAATTGATAATATAAAGTTTTAGTTAAAACAGAATTTAACCTAAAAAAAGTGTATTAAAACATGGCTAAATTATCTCATCAAGAAAAATCAACATCGGGGAAAAAATCTTTATTTATCTCTGTAATTATTCCTATTTATAATGGGGAAAATGACGTAGAAGAATTAATAAAATGTTTGGTAAATCAAAAAATTGATCATAATCAAGTAGAATTTCTATTAGTAGATAATAATAGTCAAGATAAAACCCCAGAAATAATTAAAGAAAAAATTACGAAATATCAATCAGATAAAGTAAATTTACAATATCTTAAAGAAGATCAAATACAAAGTTCCTATGCCGCTAGAAATTTAGGAATAAAAAAAGCACAAGGCAATGTTTTAGCTTTTACAGATGTTGATTGTCGTCCACAACCTCAATGGTTAGAAGAATTAGTTAAACCTTTTCAAGATAAAA
>PXEJ01000114.1 GCA_003566215.1 Cyanobacteria bacterium T3Sed10_376R1m
CAAGATGATGTAAGGGAGTATAACCGCCGTTACCGCAGCCGTTTTCGCCAAACCGATAACTCCTACCCCTGCCAACAAAAAGCCCATAAAATAAGCCCCACAATCCCCCATAAAAATTTGGGCAGGGTTAAAATTGTAACGTAAAAACCCTAATGCTCCCCCCGCCAAAGCCGCCGCAATCAAAGCCGCCGCCGGTTGATCCATAAACAAACTAACAATTAACATCACCACCGCCGCAATACCACATACCCCAGCAGCCAAGCCATCCAAACCATCAATCCAATTAATGGCATTTACCATGCCCACCAACCAAATAATTGTAATCGGTAAACTCAACCACCATTGATCAAGCTCTATTAAACCAATAAATGGAATACTAAAAAAATCAATCTTCACCCCTTGCCACCATGCAAACCCTGATACGATAGATTGCACAATTAAGCGAAACAGAGGAGATAAGGTAAATAAATCATCCGCCAAACCAATCAGAAAGAATAAACAAGCACCAATAGTTACACCCCAAATTTCCGCATCTTTTTCTGGGGGTAATATACCAAATCCACCCATCCACCAGACAATCAACAAAGCACAAGTTACCCCGGCAAAAATAGCCACGCCACCAATCCTGACAATGGGTTTTCTGGGGACTTTTCGAGGATCTGGTGTATCCACATGACCACTTTTTAAACCGATACTTTTCACCACTGGAGTTGACCATAAAACAAAGTTCATGGAAACAAGAAAAGCAATAATATGATAAGTCTCTTGGGTAGGATAAAGTTCTGGATTCATTATCAGTGATGATTGTATTAATACATTCTATGAGAAGTTTGGTTTATCTTCTTTGAGTCATTTTAAGCTATTTAGGAAAATGTAGAGTCTATAAGTTGGGAAATTTTACTGGCTATTTGGTGAAACTTGAGTATTTTGAAGATTTCTAGCAACAGCGAAAGTTTGATTAGCATGGGGAGAAGCAACAAAACGCCAATGCCAAGGCTCAAAACTAACCCCTTGGACATTGTTGCGAGGAAAAGATAACTCAAAACCGTATTTGTGAGCGTTATAAAACAGCCATCGATAAGCCTCACTCGATTCAAATTCAAATTTTAAGTCTAACTGTGGTTGTTTTCCGTCTCCTAAATCAAGGGCATATCCTGTATGGTGTTCACTATATCCGGGAGGGGCGCTTAGTTGAGCCGCTACTTGTTTACTACCTTTTCTTTCTACTTGTTTTTGGAATAGTAAAGTTTGATGGGCGATGGTACGAAAACCTGAAATCACCACTAATTGTATCCCATCTTGATCAGCATCGGTTTTCATTTGATTAAAGGCTTGAGCGGCTTGTTTATTTAGAAATTCTTTCCTTCCATAATATTCTCCTACTTTCACTAACATTTCCTCTGAAGTTTGTGCAAAAGGTAAATGTCCGTAATGGGATGTTTTCGGCAATAATGAGTTAACTAAATTATTTTCAAGAAGCGAATTAACTGAAGATGAAGAGGGATTAGGATTAATAGTAGCAATAGATGGTGATGGGGTTTCAATTTGATTTATTTCTTCCATTTTTTGTCTAAACTCATCCATCATTTTTTGTTCTACTTGCTTTGATATTTGCTCTTGAGTTATTTGATCAATAGCGGTAGTAGTATTATCAGCGGAGTTTTCTCCTAGATTTTGTTCTGATAATTGGGTCATAATACCATTTTCTGAAATGGGTAAATTGTAATCAACATTTTGCTCTGTAGATGTAGATTGTTGATTGTTAGAAGAAGCATCAATATTATCAATATTAGGATCAGAAAGATATAACCAACTAAAAAGAATGGCTATAGTCATAGAAGCAAGAAAAAAATTTAGAAACTGAAAATTAGAAAATAAACGTCTAATATTTTTCATTGGTTACACCCATTAAGACACCTAAGCTATCTGAATTTTAGCAAAATACAAGTATAGTGATACTATTTTAATTCTGATCATATTTTTCCCTAAATAAAACACTATTTGGAAAAAAAAATATAGTGTGGATAAATTCATTATGTTTGAGATTTAAATCCATAAAAAGAGATCTTAAATAATTTAAATCATAGCAAAAAATATTTGTTGATTTTTAAAAGTGTGTCTCCCTATAATCATTCTCCTATCAATATTTCCCAACACATAGCTCTTAAGCTAATGTTTCTTCGCTTAATTATTTTTCTGCATTTTTTAGTCTAAACCACATTTGGAAAAACTTAATCATTTGTCATTTATAGTTCATCTAAATAAATTAGATTTCCCTCGTAGATAATTTTTACGGTTTCTCGATATAGCAATTATTATGCTCATGAAATACAAAATGATCCCCCTAAATCCCCCGCAAATTCGGGGGACTTGGAAATAACAAACAGATATACCTCATAATTATGATAAACGCTATAGTTTACTCAGGGTTCAATAAAAGAGAGATATAAACAAGTCTATTTCTTTTTTAATATTGTTTTTGCTCTAAACTCAACACTAAATCCTATGGTTAATATTTTCTTATTTTGTTCTTAAATTAATCTTAAACTAATGGTATTTAAAAATACATATATACGAAATAAATGGCACAATTGGCATAGTAAAAAGGCAAAAAAAATAATTTATTTTGTTTATTTATTAAGCTATAATTTGAGCTACACATAATTATAAATAAAAACTAAAATGGACAATTTTCAACTAAAAAGAAGAGATTTCCTCTTGGGAATGGCAGGTTTATCTGGTAGTGTCATCGCTAGTCAACTTCCCTTTAACTCAGCTTCTGCTCAATCCCTTCGTTTAAATGGTGCGGGCGCTAGTTTCCCTGCAATTATTTTCCAACGTTGGTTTGTGGAGTATAACCGAGTTAATCGTAACGTGCAAACAAACTATCAATCTGTAGGTAGTGTTGCGGGAATACGTCAATTTATGGGGGGGACTGTGGATTTTGGTGCTAGTGATGTGGCTATGACTGATGGAGATATTGCTAAAGTCTCTCGTGGTGTGGTTTTATTACCCATTACGGCTGGGGCGATTGTTGCAACTTATAATAACTCTGCTGTCAATAACTTAAGATTAACCCGTCAACAGTTAGCAGATATTTTTCTCGGCAAAATTACTAACTGGTCTCAATTGGGAGCCCCTAGTAAACCCTTGCGTGTAGTTTATCGTTCTGACGGTAGTGGTACTACTGGTGTATTTACTAAGCACTTGTCGGCGATTAATTCTGAGTGGAGAAGTAAAGTAGGAGAAGGTACAACGGTTCAGTGGCCTACTGGAATTGGTGCTAGGGGTAATGAAGGAGTTACTGCAACTGTATCTCAAACTGATGGAGCGATTGGTTATGTAGAGTTTGGTTATGCTAAAAAAAATAACCTCAAAACTGCTCTATTACAAAACAAAGCTGGTAAATTTGTTCCGGGTACTATACAAAATTCTTCTGTATCCTTATCTCAGATCAATTTACCAAGTAACCTAAGAGCTTTTGCACCTGATCCTAGTGGGGAGCGTTCTTATCCCATTGTTACTTTTAGTTGGATTATGGCTTATAAGAAATACCCGAACCCAGCCACTGCTCAAGCTTTGAAAAACGTATTAACTTGGTGTGCCAGTAAAAATGGTGGTCAAAAATATGCCATCGACTTGGGTTATATTCCTTTACCTGATAATGTCATTCAAAGGGTAACTTCTGCTATCAGTACAATTGGTTAATTTTGGCAGTGGAATTTAGGTATTGTCTTTATCCGAACCTCTCTCCTATTGGGCGAGAGGTTTTGTGTAATTTTATAGAATTTTATGGTCGGTACTTCAACAAAAAACAAAACATCTTTTTTTTACTTGTCTCTTTTTTTATTAACTTATGTCGGGTTTAAGAATTTCAAATTTAAGTATAATTTAATATAATAAGTTTATCTTTTTTTAACTAAGTTAAATTGATAATTAATATTGTAGTTAGTTTTTGTATTAAGCTAAAAACAAAATTCTTAGTCCTAATAAAAAGAGAATAACTCCCCCAATAACTTCCGCTTGTTTTTCAAATAAATGACCAAATTTACTTCCTAAGAAAACTCCTGCAAAAGATAAGGTAAAGGTAATAATTCCTACGGCAATTAATAAACCAGTAATATCTATTTCTAGTATCGAAAAACTAATTCCTATGGCTAGAGCATCAATGCTAGTGGCGATCGCAAGTCCAAATAATATATAAAGATTACGAGGATCACCTTTGATGTCGTCACCATCATTTTTCATAGCTTCCCAAACCATTCTGATCCCAATAAATCCTAGTAAAATAAAAGCAATCCAATTATCAAAATTTTCTAATAAATCACGAAAACCTAAACCCAATACCCAACCAATTAAGGGCATAAAAATTTGAAAACCACCAAAAAAAGTTGCGATAAGTAAAGCATCTTTAAAATGTACTTTTTTAATTGTTAAACCACTACAGACAGAAACAGCAAAAGCATCCATAGCTAAACTAAAGGAGGTTAAAAAAATGGTAATAAGGTTCACTGAATATTATTGATTGAGGATAAATTGTATTTTACATTGTAATCTTTTTTTGTCTAACTGATAATTTTAATTTTAGAGGTTAAAATAGTGAATAGATATAGATAAAAATATGATATAAAAATGAAATTAAGTGACACTCTCAAAATGGCCACTACTACCCTGATGGGAAATAAAATGCGCAGTAGTTTAACCATGTTAGGAATTATAATTGGCAATGCTTCAGTAATCGCTATGATAGGTATAGGGCAAGGTGCTCAACGTTTAGCTTCAGAACAATTTGAGTCTTTGGGAGCCAACGTTTTATTTGTAGTACCGGGAAGTAGGGAATCGAGACGAACTAGCTTTGACATCCCCAATACCTTAGTTTTAGCTGATGCCGAGGCTATCGCCGAACAAGTACCGACGGTGAATGAGGTGTCTGCTCAAATTAATAATCGTTTTTTAGTTACGGCGGGAAATAGAAATAATAATGCTTCTGTGATGGGGGTTACTCCTGAGTTTTTGAGTGTAAGAAGTTTTAATGTTGAAGATGGTCGTTTTTTTGACCAAAGTGAGGTTAACCGTAATGTTCGAGTGGCGGTGTTAGGCCCTGATATTGCTACTCAATTTTTCCCCAATCAAAACCCCTTGGGGCAAACTATTAGGGTTAAAAATGTTAATTTTGAGGTCATCGGAGTTATGGAGGGCAAGGGGTCATTTTTAGGTACAAATCAGGATGAAATTATCTATGTACCCCTAACCACTATGGCGAATCAATTAGTGGGTCGTACTTCTCAATATGGCACGGAGTTGAGTTTTATTAATGTGTCGGCGAGGGATGATCAAAGTATTGAGGCGGCTAGGTTTCAAATTGAAAATCTGTTGCGCTTGAGGCATAAAATTGTGGGAGAAGATGATTTTCGGGTGGAAACTCAAAAGGATGTACTGAACATTGTTGGTACGGTGACGGGGGGCTTAACGGTGATGCTAGGGGCGATCGCCGGTATATCCTTATTGGTAGGAGGTATTGGGGTAATGAATATTATGTTGGTATCAGTTACCGAGAGAACCCAAGAAATAGGATTACGTAAGGCAATTGGAGCATCAGAAGAAAATATATTACTACAATTTTTAATTGAAGCGACGATTATTTCTGCCTTGGGGGGAGTTATTGGTACGGTTATCGGTGTGGGTGGTTTAACCTTAGTGGGTTTGTTGACTGCTTTACCGGCGACGGCTTCTCCTGTAGCAGTGGTGATAGCGGTGGGAGTTTCTGGGGGAATTGGTTTATTTTTTGGCGTGATTCCCGCTCAACGGGCGGCAAAACTCGATCCTATTGTGGCTTTACGTAGTTAAAGTATTGTCTCGGAAACAGAAAAATAATAATTATCAACTCTCCACTATCTATATTTTTGAAACCTCTGCGAAAATATAATAGGATATAGTGTTGGTTTGTAAGAAAATATATCCAAATATAATGATAAATAATGCTCTGATTGTGGGAAGTGCGATCGCACTTATTTCTCTAATTTGGGTAGAAGTTGTGCGGGATTTATATCATCTAACTTCACATCTTTGGGAACCCTTGTATCGTTTACATTCATGGCATCACCGCATTTTTAAACCAGATTTATCCGTCAAAAATGAAACAATTTATCGTCAAGCGAATTGGTACAATGACCTACCAGAATCCCTTGTGATGTTGTTTTTTAGCATAATTTTTGCCCAATTAGTTATGCTCAACGGTATGATTGACGTACATTATCAGTGGTTGTCGTGGATAGGGTCAATTTACACTTTATTTTATGCTTTAGGGGCAGTTGCTAGGGGTTTTGGTATTCCCTACGCCGACAAAATTACTGATGTTACTCACCGTCAAGGGGATTTTAAAGAATTACCAGCCAACTTTTTTGTCAATCGTCCTTACCATTGGCGACACCATTTTGATAATCAAGATGCTTATTTTTCTGGCACATTAACTTTAGTAGATCGTATTATGGGTACAGCATTATCCCTCAAAGGAAAAAAAATTGCCATCACCGGGGCAAGTGGTACACTCGGACAAGAATTAATTAAACAGCTACATTTAAAAGGAGCAAAAATTACCGCCCTTACCTCCAAAGAACAAGAGTTATTAATTTCCGTTGACAATCAACCCATCCCTCTTAAAACTATTACTTGGGCGG
>PXEJ01000235.1 GCA_003566215.1 Cyanobacteria bacterium T3Sed10_376R1m
CACCCGGGGCACTAATGTCCACCCCTGCTCCGAAATTAGAATAAGGAGCTTTTTGCCCGATGGCATCTGTTGCCGATACACTGATTACTTGAGGATAACGGGCAGGAAAACTCGCCGAGTTAGTATTTTCGTTTCCGGCGGCGGCGACAATTACCACACCCTTTTTATAGGCATAATCAATGGCATCTTTCATTATCTGAGTATCACCACTACCCCCTAAACTCATATTAATCACATCGGCATTATGATCTGCGGCAAAACGGATTGCTTCGGCGATGTCTGCCACTGTACCCCCATTATATCCGAGTACCTTCAGGGGCATAATTTTTGCTTTGTAGGCAATCCCTGCTACTCCATAATTATTATTAGTTGATTGAGCTATGGTACCTGCCACATGAGTTCCATGGCCCACATCATCAACAGCTTTGACTCGATCATTAATAAAATCGTAACCCTCGACAAATTCTGTTTTTTCTAAGTCAGGTACCACACTAACCCCTGTGTCAATTACAGCCACCGTCACCCCTTCTCCTTTACTCTCTATCCATGCTTGTTCAACGTTGATACTACGTAAGTTCCATTGTTGACTATAGCCCGGATCGTTTGGTACTTCTAGGGTGTGATAGATGTAGTTAGGTTCAATATATTCTATTTTTTTTCTGAGTTTTGATTGACGAAGTTTTTTGAGGCTTTTTTTATCTCCCTCAATGACATATATCTGTTTTTCTTGGGAAAATTCGCTGTTTAAACGAGGAGTTTGGTCAAGTTTAAGGGCGATCGCATTTAACCCTTCCTCTAGCTGATTAATTTCAATATCGTCCCGAAAATTAACAATAATTGACTGATATTCCCCCCCTAAATTAAATAATCTGAAGGTAAACACCGCTAAACACAATCCCACGAGAAAAACCGAGAATAAAAATAGTTTTTTCATTGACCTATATTATCTATATAAACAGGGGTGATTTGATTATTATAACAATCAATATAGAAAGCAATCTCAATTGTGAACTTTCAGACTAGGATCGAGTTTGTTGCCAAATTTTAATCGTACCATCCACCCCCCCCGCAGCTAAAGTCTCCCCATCTTCACTTAAAGCAAGGGAAAAAATACGATTGTCTTCACTAATCTTGAGGTGTCCTAATTCTTTCCCTGTAGTGCAATACCAAATTTTAACCAGTCCATCAACACCTCCGCTATATAAAAGTTCATCATTAGGATCAAATAACAAATCCATCACCTGTCCATGATGCCCTTGTAATTGTAAACTAGGTTGAACTTCTTGAAAAATATCAAATATTGTCGGCGGTAAATACCAAATTTTAATCGTACCATCAGCACAACCACCAGCAACATATTCCCCTGATTTACTAATACTTAATGACTCTAAGGAAATTAAATTTCCTACTAATAAACCTAGTTTTTTGTTATTATTAACCTCCCACACCGAGATAGTACCATCTCCTCCCCCACTAACCATTATTCCTATTTTATCGTTAAGAGCAATGGTATTGATTGCTCCATTATCATCATAGGAACTATCATTTAATCTGCCAGTTTTTAAATCCCATTTTTTGATAGTCTGATCATAACTACCACTAACTAAAAGATCATTTTCTGGTGCAATTTCTAAACCATGAACTGAACCAGTATGATCACTTAATGTATATTCTAACTGGAATGTTAAAGATTTCTTTCTGCCTTTTACTAAAGACCAAATTTTTATATGTTGATCTAAACTACCCGTAGCAATACCATAATCAAGATAGTTATTTTTATTTGTTGCAACAGTTAATAAACCTTGTTCTGAACCCTGTATTCTATCAACTTCTAAACCATCTTTTAAAGACCAAAGTTTTAAATATTGATCCCATGAAACGCTCAATAAATACTGCTTATCATAGCTTATTACCAAATCAGTAACAGACTCTTGGTGAGCATCTATAATGTGAAGACATTTCCACGCAATTTTAGGGGAAGTTTGAACATTCAATGCAGGAGGTTTTTCCCTAACACTTTGAGTATCAGGAAACTTAATTTGATTTGGATAATTGCCCATATCATCATTGGTTAAATAGGAGATTTTTTGCTCAAGAGAAACCATTCGTTGATCTAAATTATGGGACTTAATATAATTAGCCATAGTAGTTACTGACTGACTAACACTTTCTAAATCTTTTTGCAAGGAAGCAATAATTTTATCATCGGATAATTCGTTTTTATCTACTTTTATTTGTGGAACTTTAATGGTTTTATCAGCTTTTAGCTCTTCTACTTGAATGTTAATATTTTCTACTTGTTCAGAGAACTTTTTTAACTGAATATTAAGAGCCGCTGCAATTCTTTTCTTATTTCTATTTTCTAAAAGTTTACGATTAATAGAAATCAAAATAAGTACAATCACAAAAACTAAAATTATAATTAAATTTCCTTCTAAAAAATTACTGGTAAGTAAAATTATTAGTAAAGCAAAAATACTTAAATATTCTGCTATATCCCACCATGTAAAGTGTTTAAAAATCATTGCTTATTCTCCTAAATTCCTAGCAAGGTACGGGCAATCGTGAAGTAAATTAGTACCCCTAAAACATCCACTGCCGTGGTAATAAATGGGGCAGACATAAGGGCTGGATCTAATCCAAAAGAACGGAATAAAAATGGTAAAGCAGAACCAGATACAGAAGCTAAAACTGCGATCGCAACTAAACTAATCCCCACAGAAGCACAGACAATCAAATCACCATTAGTTTGGGGTAAAAAGTAAGCCCAAATAGTAGCTAAAACACCCAAAATTAAACCTAGAATTAGACCAGCAATAGCTTCACGCAAAATGATTTTAGCAGGACCCAAATCATTAACCTTATCAGTACTTAAACCCCGAATAACCACCGTAGAAGACTGAGTACCAATGTTACCCCCAGTACCAATCAAAAGAGGAATAAAAGCAGCTAAAACCGTTACCTGAGTCAAAAGATCTTCTTGTGCCCCAATAATAGCACCCGTAAACGTGTTAGTTAACAATAAGACTAATAACCAAGTTACCCTTCTACGGGCAACAGTAAATAAATTAGTTTTAAAATAACTTTCACCATCAGATTGCACCGCCCCCAAAGCATAAATATCTTCCGTAGCTTCCCTCTCCAGAATATCAATAACATCATCCACCGTCACAATGCCCACTAAGCGTAACTCTTTATCCACAACAGGTACAGCCAAAAAATCATAACGCTGAATTAACTTAGCAACTTCCTCTTGATCCATATCCGTCTTAACATAAACTACATCTTTCGTTAAAACCTTATCAAGGGTATCCTCAGGAGAGCCAATAACTAAATCACGCAAAGAGACAATGCCCACCAAATGACGAGAGGCATCAGTAACATACATATAATAAATCAACTCAGAAGCCCTTGCCAAAGAGCGAATACGGGTAAGAGTTTCGGCAACTGTAAAAGTTTCTTTAAGAGAAATATACTCAGGAGTCATGATACGCCCAGCAGTATCCTCCCCATAACCTAAAAGTAAATTAGTTGCCTGTCTTTCCTCTGGGCTTAACTGTTCCAAAATACGACTAACTACCGATGCAGGTAATTCATCAAATAACCTAGCCCTATCGTCGGGGGACATTTTATCGACAATGTCTAAAACTTCTTGGCGCTTAAATTCTTGAATTAAGGCTTGTTGTATATCGTAGTTTAAATGTTCATAAACATCAATCGCTTCAGTCTTATTCAATAATCGAAAAGCAATTAACTGCATAGTTTCTGGTAAATCACCAATTGCCTCAGCAATATCCACCGGTTGTACTGGCAACAACAGGGATTTTGCCCCTTCAAGATTGTTTTGCTCCAACATTAACCTTAACTGAGAATTGACCAACTCCCTTAATTCGTGCCGAGAATCTTGTTTTTTTGTGGTTATATTTTCACTCACCTAGCTTCCCCCTTAATGGTTTATAGTTGAATATCCTAGTCAAACAATGAGCAATTTACAATTACTTCTAAATTTAACTAGAAGCCTGAAAAATAAGATTTTGATTGCGTTTTTTGCTCAAACAAAGCTTTGATCCCTGACTTTCTTTAGTCACTGACAATTAATTCTAACTAAAGTTGGTGATTGTGAAAAATTTTAATCAGGTTTTGTGTAACTGACTCCGATTAAAAACCTAACATAGATCTAGCGATGTTGAAATAAATAAGAACTCCTAAGACATCCACTGCCGTGGTGATAAAAGGTCCAGACATTAAAGCCGGATCTAATTTGAAAAATTTAAACACAAACGGTAAAAACGAACCTGCCACCGATGCCAACACAGAAATCGCCATCAAACTTAGACCTACGGTAATAGCAACGGTAATATTTTTGTCACTTTGGGGCAACAGATAAGCCCACACAATAGTAATTAGTCCTAATCCTAACCCAAGAATTGTCCCTGCGATCGCCTCTCGCAATACAACTTTACCCACCCCCAAATCTTTCAATTCATCTGTGCTTAAACCCCTTATAACCACCGTAGAAGACTGAGTACCAACGTTACCACCACTGTCAATAAGAAGAGGTATAAAAGCTGCTAAAACAGTAACTTCTGACAAAATATCTTCCTGGGCACCAATAATACTACCCGTAAAAGTATTAGTTAGTAGTAACACCAATAACCAACTTACTCTCCTACGGGCCACTACAAACAAGTTCGTATCAAAATAATTATCTCCATCAGATTGTACCGCCCCCAAAGCATAAATATCTTCCGTAGCTTCTTGTTCTAAAATATCAATAACATCATCTACCGTTACAATCCCCACTAGCCTTGACTCTCTATCAACCACAGGAATCGCTAAAAAATCATACCGTTGAATTAACTTAGCAACTTTTTCTTGATCTATTTCTGTAGTAGCATATACCACATCAGATTGCATAACTTCTTCTAGAGTTTGATGAGGTTCATTAATCACTACATCTCTCAGGGAAATTACCCCTTTTAAACGTTTAGACTCATCAGTTACATACACATAATAGATTAACTCAGAAACCGTTGCTTGAGTTCTTAACCTCTCCAAAGTTTCCCCAAGGGTTAAATGTGCTGGAAGGGAAATATATTCAGGAGTCATAATCCGCCCGGCAGTATTTTCCCCGTAACCCAAAAGTAAATTAGTCGCCCGTCTTTCCTCTGGACTTAACTGTGCCAAAATACGACTAACTAACTCTGCTGGTAACTCATCAAATAATCTTACTCGATCATCAGGAGACATTTTATCCACAATATCCAAAACCTCCTGACGCTTAAATTCAGCTATCAAAGATTGTTGAATGTCAGAGTCCAAATTTTCATAAACATCAATAGCTTCTGTTTTATTTAATAACCTAAAAGCCATCAACTGCATAGCTTCTGGTAAATCACCAATCGCCTCAGCAATGTCCACCGGTTGCACTGGTACAAGTAAAGATTTTGCCCCCTGAAGGTTGTTTTGTTCCAACAACAGTCTTAATTGGGAGTTAACTAAACTTCTTAACTCATGACGAGAATCATTATTTTTGATGGTCAAGTTTTCAGTCATTGAACTACCCTATTTGTTTTACTTAGTAAATATTTATCTGAAGATTTTTCTAACATTAAGTTAGCATTTCACTGCCAATTAGTTTTTTATAACGTCTTGCCAACTCATTTTTCAAACTAGAATTATCTTCCATATACTTATCCTGTAAGAGAATCTTCTCCGCCGCATCCCTTGCCAATACTAACACCTCTTGATCTTCTACCAAACTCGCTAGGGCAAAGTCTGGTAAACCCGATTGACGAGAGCCTAAAACCTCCCCCGCCCCCCTCAACCTTAAATCCATCTCCGAGATAAAAAAGCCGTCTTGGGATTGTTCTAAAACTTTTAATCGTTGTAACCCATCGGGGGATTTGCTACCACTGATAAGTAAACAATGGGATTTGTGACTGCCACGGCCTACCCTACCCCGTAACTGGTGCAGTTGTGATAACCCAAAACGTTCGGCATTTTCGATTAACATTACGGTGGCATTGGGTACGTCAACCCCTACCTCGATGACAGTGGTGGAGACAATTATTTGAGTTTCGTTATCCCGAAAGGCGGTGAGGGCGGTTTCCTTTTCCTCTGACGACATTCGCCCATGGAGTAAACCTACATTGAAGTTAGTAAAAATTTTCTCGCTAAATTTTTGATGTTCGACGACGGCGGCTTTAACATCGAGTTTTTCTGATTCTTCAATCATGGGAAAGATTACATAAGCCTGTCTGCCTTGGGCAACTTCCCTTTTGATTAATTCATAGGCCTGGGTGCGCTGTTTTCCTGCCAAGACGGAAGTTTGAATGGGTTGTCTGCCAGGGGGAAGTTCGTCAATTTGGCTTACGTCTAAATCGCCATGGAGAGTGAGGGCAAGGGTGCGAGGAATGGGGGTGGCTGTCATGGTGAGGACATGGGGGGCTTTTCCTTTGGCTAAAAGACGGGCGCGTTGTTGCACCCCAAAGCGGTGTTGTTCATCGATTACCACCAAACCGAGGTTACGGAATTGGACGGGATCTTGAATTAGGGCGTGGGTGCCGATTAAAAGGGGTAATTCTCCGCTTTGGAGTTGGGAATGAATCTCCCTACGTTTGGCGGTTTTTGTTGACCCTGTGAGCAATTCTACGGGCAAATGAAGCAGGTTAAA
>PXEJ01000275.1 GCA_003566215.1 Cyanobacteria bacterium T3Sed10_376R1m
CGCAAATTCGGGGGACTTGAGAATAATAAATGTATCTCATAATTATAAAAAACGCTATATATTGATTACATTACTCAATCAAAGAATTAAAAATAAGAAAATAAATTAAATAAAGAGATATTTTTTATCGTTTGTACTAATAGCCATAGGGATTTTTAGGTGTGGGTATTATCTTAACTTCTTCAGCTGATACGACTAAATGCCTTACTATTCTGGTTGTATCAACATTTTCCGCATCTAGAGGGGGTAAGTTTTCTGTAATCATTCCTCCTTTAATTTTTAGCCATGTGTCTGGGGGATAATTATTGCGCGAGGATAATAGTTTGACAGGAATACCCACAGGGTAAGCATCCACGGCACAACAGGTAATAATAAATCGAGAAAGATAGACATAATCATCAGGTAAAGAATCTAAATGAACTACAAAACCTGTAATATTTGCTTTTTGTCCAGTGTAAGTATCTGGTTCAGGATATACATTGAGGGTGCGTACCCATTCTATTAAAGTTCTATCTTCTGGTTTGGTGGCGCTCACAAAAGATTGAGGTTGTAATGTCAGAGGGGGTAAAGAATCGACAATCCCTCTTTGTATGGCACTTTGACTATTTAAAATCATTGGTCTAGTCACTAAACCTACTACCGCAACAAATATTAAGAGAGAATTTCCCCAACCTTTGGGCAAAAGTAAGATTGAATCTCTATTTTCATTTAGGGATATTTTATGGCGATAAAAACGTAAATATAATTGTCTAAATTTTAAAAAAGAAATAATAAATAATGCTAGGCTACAAATAAAAACCAATAAAAAATAATTAGGATGAATCAGGCGGTTTAATTCTCCTGTAATCCAATATTTAAAGAGCAATAATCCCCATAAAAAGAAACTAGAAAAGTCTAATAGTGGAAAAAATAGCGGATTTTTTTTAATGGTATTCATTGTTAATTTTTGGTAGGATTATTAATTATTCCACTAGAAAAAATAACTATAGGAAAGGGTGAAAATAAATGTTAGTTGGGCAATAATTACCATGAGATAAAGTATCATTCTTGGTTTAAAAATTGATAACATTAAACCCATTGCTTTTATGTCAATCATAGGACCAAATACCAAAAATGCCACAAGAGATGCGGTGGTAAAAGTTGATGAAAATGATAGGACAAAAAAGGAGTCAACGGTAGAGCAAATTGAAACAACTGAAGCTAATACCATCATGGCAATAATGGAAGTGATTGTGTCTTGTCCAATGTTTAAGATAATTTCTCTAGGTATAAATACTTGTATTGAAGCTGCGATCGCACTTCCCAGGACTAAAATACCCCCTAAATCCCTTAATTCTTGAGTGACATTATCGAGAAAGAGATTTAACTTTCTACTTAAGGCTTCTTTTTTTTGTTTTTGATTCTCCATTTTCAACAAAGAATCATCCATTTTAATAGTTTGTCCAGACTGTCCTAAAATAAAACTGCCCGACTGTAATAAACTAAATTCAGGCAAAGATTGAGGAATATCAGACTTTAGTTTTGCCTCTAGTTTTTGATTAAGTAAAACACTAATACGTTTAGCAAGGGATGACTTGAGTAGTGGGCGAGAATCTTTTTGAAAACTAAATAAACAACCCAAAGAAATGGCAATAGTAAGAGAAAAGATAATCCTCAGCCAAAAAATTTCAGGTTGTCCTCTAAAAGCGACGTAAGTTGACCATAAAACAACAGGATTAATCGTAGGGGCAGCTAAAAGAAAAGAAATGGCAACAGAAGTAGGTAAACCTTGCAATAAAAAACGTCTTGCCACAGGAATATTACCGCATTCACAGACAGGAAAACAAAAACCAAAAAAACTACCAACGATTGAGCCCAAAATAGGGTTAGTTGGTAATAATGTAATTAGTTTGCCCTCATCAAGAAAAATAATTAGGCTACTAGAAAGTAATACCCCGAACAACAAAAAGGGCATTGCTTCGACTAGCAAACTAACAAATAAAGTAAAGGCACTGTATAACTGATTCATGAAGTTTATTTTATCTTGTCATTGCTTTTTTGACGAAAAAATTTGATTTAAAGTTCAGTCACCGGTAGAGAAACAAAAGTTTCTATGGTTGTCTTCCTTTTATGGCTAAGGGTTCACAAGACTATAACTTTTAGCCTTAATTTTAAAAAACATATCGGTGTTGCCCATAGTCACAAAAAAAGGGGAGTAAATCCCCTAATATTTTTAATACTACAACAATAAAACCCTTTTAAATTTTTAATAAAGGAGTAATTTTAATGTTCAAAATTAATATACACCAGCATTGTAACGATCATCTCCTTCGTTGAAAACATCCGCAGGAGGAGTTGCACTAAATTGATCAAGATTAGCTTGTAATCTTTCTTTTTGACTGTTACTTAAACCGGGGATATTTAAAACATCCTCAACGTTCTCATAGGGTGCATTTTGAATAACAATACTAGCTAGGTTAGGATAAAATCCTCTCAACTCACGAAAATCACGGATGTCACTATTGTTAACATCAATTTTTTGACCAAATTCAGTACCAAGTAGATCATCAGCTGCATTACGACGGCTATTTTTAACAGCTAAAATAGAAGGATTAACTTGACTAATCCCATTAAAATCTAATGCTTGAGCCGGTTGTGTCATAAACAGAACACTGACCATTAATAATACACTGAAAAATGTGGTCACTCTTTGCCATAAATTCATGAAAAATTAACCTCCACGATTAAATTATTTTTAATATTTATTTTATATGTCTCGACTTCACTGGTATTCTCCCAGTTAATTTAAGAGATTCTTGGTGATCAGAAAACTTTAAAAAACTATTACGGTTTTTTCTTAACCTTTAATCTTAATCAAAATGAAAACTCTTTGATTTTAATAAGATTGCAGTGCTTTAGTTATGATTTTATCAGGCAAGATACCCTCAATGGTCAAGTTTTAGTAAAGATTTGTAACATTTTTTTATTTTTCTGAGTAAAAACAGGGTTCTATAGGAAAAACCTTGTCTAAAATCCTTTTCACACGTGGGCAAATTTCTTGATGTTTGTTTTCTCGTTCTCTATTTTATTGACAGTTAAGCTCTTGTGATCTTTTGTTCACTTCTGAGAGAAATTAAGATTTTTATTTAAATATTGTGAATCTTAATTTCGCAAATGATTAAACTAAAATAATCATTTTAGATAACTTTATAATTTATTTGTTTTATGTCTCAAATATAGTTTTAATTAGTCGCTATTTTTAATATTATATAAATAATAGTAAAATGTCTATGTTAAAATGATTGTTGTAGAGCCGTGCTTCTTGTACGGGGTTTTAGACCTAAAACTTTTAGATGAACTTAAGTAGCAAAAATAATGATTGGGGATTAATCTTAAAAATACTTCCCTACGCTAAACGTAAATCCCCTGTCTTATTATTATCCTTTATTTTACTTATACCCCTATCCATAGCAGGGGCAATTCAACCTTTAATTATTGGACAAGCTATTTCTTTATTAGGACAAGAAGATACTTGGAGTTTTTTGCAATTTTATTCTGTTGCCCAAGGATTAAATTTATTAGCATTTATTTTACTAATAACGATAATTTTTAGAACAGTTTTTCTTGCTTGGCAAGGTTTTTTGGTACAAAAAGTAGGTCAAGAAATCACTGCTTTTATTCGTCAAGATTTATTCAATCACGTTACTTCTTTATCCTCTAATTTCTTTCATAAAACTCCTGTTGGTAAATTAGTTACTCGTTTAATTAATGATGTCGAAGCACTAGGAGATGTTTTTGCCACAGGGGCGATCGGTATTCTAAGTGATATAATATATATTCTAGCCATTATAATTACCATGTTTTCTCTACAGTGGCAATTGGCTTTTTTATTGGTATTTATGTTAATTCCTGTATCTGGATTAATTATTTATTTCCAAAAACAATATCGTAAGGCCAATTATGTGGCTAGGGAAGAATTGTCAGTTTTGAATTCCATGTTACAAGAAAATGTGGTGGGGATAAATATTGTTCAGCTATTTCGCCGTGAAAGATATAATAGCGAAGTTTTTAAAACTGTGAATAATCGCTATCGTCTTGCGGTTGACAAAACTATTTTTCATGATTCGGCGGTATCTGCTACCCTTGAATGGGTGTCTCTAGTGGCGATCGCAGTTGTTCTTTGGATTGGAGGAGTACTAATATTAGACGATCAATTAAACTACGGAACATTATCCGCTTTTATTCTTTACTCTCAAAGGTTATTTGACCCCTTAAGGCAATTCGCCGACAAGTTTACCATGTTTCAGTCAGGGTTTACTGCGATCGAGCGAATTTCTGAATTAATGAATATTCCCGTGGAAATCCAAGATAGAGATAATGATATTACCCTTGAAAATAATCAAAAAAACAACCAAGCAGTAGGAGAAATTCGTTTTGAAAATGTCTCCTTTGGTTACAAACCTGATGAATACGTTCTCAAAAATCTTAACTTTGTCATTCATTCAGGGGAAAAAGTTGCCCTCGTAGGGCCTACTGGAGCAGGAAAAAGCTCTATAATTAGACTATTATGTCGTTTGTATGAGCCAACAGAAGGAAGAATTTTAGTAGATGGCATCGACATTAAAGACATTACCCAAGCAGAATTAAGAAGCCATATTGGAGTAATTCTTCAAGAGAGCTTTATCTTCGCAGGAGATGTCAAAAGAAACATTACCCTCGGGGAAAACTATGATTTTGCCGAAATAGAAAACGCCGTCAAATTAACTAATATTCAATCTTTAATTGAACAACTACCCCAAGGATATAACACCCAACTAAGAGAAAGAGGAGCAAACATTTCAGGGGGGCAAAAACAATTATTAGCTTTTGCCAGAGTAGCTATTCGTAACCCCAGTATTTTAGTTTTAGACGAAGCAACTTCTAGCCTAGATGTTTCCACCGAGGCAGATACCCAAGAAGCCTTAGATAAATTGTTGATTGATAAAACAGCGATTATTATTGCCCACCGACTTTCTACCATTCGTAATGTAGATAAAATTCTAGTCTTAAAACATGGAGAATTAATTGAATCTGGTAATCATGATCAATTATTAGGGGAAAATGGGTTATATGCTAGTTTATATAAACTACAAATGTTAGCCACCTCCTAAAGTTTATTCTGATTCGAGCTAACTACTCATAATCTAAAATTACTTTAACCCATCCGGGAGGACGAGGAATAGGAGTTTTTAATCTATCTAACATCAATAAGGCAACTAAATGAACAGTCAAGGCATAGATTAAGTTATTGATAAATACCACCAATAATATTAATATTTGGATCATGAGGGGAGTAGGTTCGGCTAAAATTCCTAACTGTAAAAAAAGCCAATCTGCTAACCCAGTAATTTGGTTAACCACATATAACCATAAATCTTCCCCTAAAAGTATCGAAAACATCCAAAAACGGAAAAAAAATCCAAAACTACCAATTAATGCCCCAGTCAAAAGAGAAGAATACCAACTCGCACCATTACGCCATAAACCCCCAAACTGAATACCCATTAAACCATAGGGAATTAAAAAAATAATGCTACGGGGTGGTCCCATTAAAATACTTAATAATAATCCACAAACAATAGTAGTCATAACAGAAGCCCTTCTTCCTCGTCTCATATACACAAGGGCAATAGGCAAAGGATATAACATTTTTAAAAATGGACCTAGACGAAAGTAATAATCTATCAGCCAAATTAAACTTGCAGTACTAGCCAAAAATGCTGTTTCCACAAGGGCAATGGTTTGAGGTTTAAAATTATATGCACGGCTATTAGGTTTATATTGGGAGGAATTTTCTTGAATAGGTAAAGAATTTTCGTCTCCATCTACCCAATTTTGGTCATCAAATTCAATTTTTGGATCAATATTTGGTTTAGACAAATTAATATCAAGATATTAAAAGGTGGTTTGCTTTTTTGAGTATAACTCTTAAGTTATCAACAAAGATGACCTTAAAAATGTTCGCACGTTCAAAAAATACACAAAAATAAGGTTTTTTTGACAAAAAATAGTTAAAAATACAGGATTATAGATCCTACATTACATTCAAAGATTGACACTCCCCACCTTAATTATTAATTGTTAATTCTTCTATGCTGGGTTAGTTTCTTTGCTAAAACGAGGGGTCATGCAATAGGGACAGTCTAACCATTCTTGTTGTAATTCGGCACCACAACAATCACAGGTTAAGGAACTTTTTCGTTTAGATTTTAACTCTGATTCTACCCCTGAATCTGTATATGTTACTCTTTCGACCTCCTCTAAGGTGGTATAGCCTTGGCGAACTAGATTAAGACTATAGGCCAAAATTGTAGTCATTCCTTCTTCTACAGCGGCTTCTTTAATCATGTCGGTGGTTGCACCTTGGTTGATTAATTTTTGGAGTCTTTCTGTTATGACCATAAATTCATAGACCCCAACTCTGCCTTTGTATCCACTACCACCACATTTAGGACATACAGTTCCGTTTTTTGTAGCTTGTTCTAAATCTTCACCGGTTAGGGTTTTAGCACGATAGAAGGTGACAGATTCTTCTCCGGAGGAGCTTAGACCAAAATGGGCTAATTCTTCTTTGGTAGGGACATATTCTTGACGACACTCTGAGCAGACTCTTCGCATTAATCTTTGGGCTAATACCCCTAATAATGCTCCAGA
>PXEJ01000100.1 GCA_003566215.1 Cyanobacteria bacterium T3Sed10_376R1m
GTGAAAGAATTAGGCTTATTTTTAGATAAATCTTCGACATAGAAAACAGGATACCAAACTTCTTGATAATTTCTAATTCTACCGTAGAAACGTTTTTGCGATCGCCCACCGAACCATGATGAGTATAAGGAATATGACTAGCATCAAGAACATTTTCTAACAAAGTTAAAGCAGAATAAGGAATATCCCTAAAAGTATTTAATATCAACCATTTATCCTCACTGTCTTCCAAAGGATCTACTATGGGAATAGGAGTTTTATGAGCATTATGAGGATTACCAGCATAAACAAATAATAAATCTTGCTTTACCTGACAAGGATATGATTTAACACAAGCACGATGGGACTTGTGAGCATTACCTTCTTCTCCTTGTTGGGGGATTACTTCGCAATTACCTTCTCCAGAAAATGCCCAACCATGATAGGGGCATTCGAGTAAACCCTCATCATTAATCCTTCCCTCCCTCAAAGGTGCAAGACGATGGGGACATTTATCGGCAAAAACTCTCCATTGTTTAGTTTTTTCCTCCCACCAAATGACAATATCTTCCTCCAAGAGAGTGAAAGAATTAGGCTTATTTTTAGATAAATCTTCGACATAGAAAACAGGATACCAAACTTCTTGATAATTAAAATTATATTCATCTTCTCCCCCTACCTGTAAAGTTGCAAGGGTTGGAGTGGTAGATTCTTGAATAGTCGATTGTGCCATAGTCAAAATAAAATAATTACTTTAATTTCATGGTGACATATTTTTCAGGCAATTGTTACAAAATGTTAAGTTCTTTAGAAATTTATTGATAAAGGCTATAAGTGTATAAAATAACCCCAGCAATAACAACTACCATCAAACCAGCTACACTAGCAAGGGGTTTACCTTTTGTACCACAGAGTAGAGGATTAATATCTTGGTTATATTGATAAACATCTAAGGTATCAAGAAAAGAAATAGATAAAATCCAACCTCCGTGAATGCCAATGGCAAGGGCAATATTACCTTGGATAAAAAGACTATAAAACAAAACCAGACCCATCAAAAATAGTCCGGGTAGTTGGACAATGGTGTCTTTTCTTTCCCAAAGTAAATGTAATAGAGCAAAAATCACGCTAGAAATAATTGCTGTTAGCCAAAGATTAAAGTCTTGTGCTAAAAATTTTACAAATACCCCCCTAAAAATTAATTCCTCAGTAGAAGCTACAAAAATGCTGACTAAAATTAATAGAGGTAAAGTTGTTAAGACTGACTTAACTAGATGAGGGAAACTTTTCCATTGTAACCACCCTAATCCCCATTCCAACGAATCTATAATTACGATAGTAATAATTCCTATTACATAGCCTAGTAGGATAGAATTAACGAAGCTAACTTTAAAAATTAATAGTATTTGATTAAAAGATTTTTGTCCCATCACCCCCCATGCTAAAAAAGGAGCGATGAGATAAAGAGATGTAATCAGAGTTAGTTTTTGTGAATTTGAAATTGGGGCGCCTGGATGCCACTTAATCAACCTTGAAAGAGGAAATGCAATGGGCAACCAAATAACGCCCCATATTATCAAAAACAAAGTTATTTTGATGATTCCATTGCTATTGATGAGGAATGAAATTATCGAGTTGCTCTCAAAATTAATCATTTTTATCTTTCAAGTTTTTTCGATGGTTTATCCACCAAATTTTTATTTTTTTGAGTTGATTTGATAAATTACAACGAAGCAAGTAATTTAGTTTTCATCGCTGTCAAATTCTTCCCCTTCTCCTACTTGTTTAAGATGAATATGTTTATAACCTAATTTAATTTCAAATTCATCCCCCGGTTGTAATCCCATTTTTTGAGTGTAACTAGAACCAATTACAATTTGACCATTTTTGTGAACACTCACGCGAAAAGTGGCTTCTCTGCCCCTTCCATCTTTTGTTCTTTCAGGATCTAACGGTACTCCTTTCGCAGATAATACAGCATCATAAAAGTCTGTTAAATTAACTCTTACCTTACCGTTTTTTGCTTCGGTATAATAACCGCAGCGCTTTGCTCTCTCACGACGTGGGACATCAGATAACTCTTTTACTTTTTGTAATAACTCTTTTCCAGACAATGGTGTAGGTGCTATTTCTGCCATATATATTTCCTCATTTGTTATTTTTTCTTTCATTAATTTATCATAACAAAATTTTGGGATTTAATCACTATTTTTCTTCTTTTTTTTTTGATCATTATTATTAATTTATCATAACAAGTGAAGTTTTTATCTAATTAGTCTAATTTTTAAATAGAGTTTATTTGTTAAGTTGTGGGTTTTTGTGTTATGGAATAGTCTAAAAAAAGATAATGAAGATAAATTAAGTTAGTTTTAACAAAATTTAAGGTGATACCCCTTGTAGGTTATGAAATAAGATCGGACAATAGAAATAACAATAGTAATAGTGCTAAGCCAAAGATGAAAGTAACTTTTAAAATTCTTCGTCAAAATTCTCATTTAAATCCATATTTTCAAAGTTATACTTTGGAAGTAAATTCTAAAAATACCATTCTAGAATGTCTCAATCGTATTAAGTGGGAAGTAGATGGTAGCTTGACCTTTCGCAAAAATTGTCGCAATACAATTTGTGGCAGTTGTGGAATGAAAATTAATGGACGTTCGGCTTTGGCTTGTAAGGAAAATGTGGGGGAACAATTGGCAACAAATTCTTTTATTGGGGAGGAAAAAAATTTAGAAATTGTGATTTCTCCTTTAAATAATATGCCTGTGATTAAAGATTTAATTGTCGATATGAGTAGCTTTTGGAATAATTTAGAAAAGGTTGAGCCTTATGTTAGTACTAAGGGGCGAAATATTCCTGAAAAAGAGTTTTTACAGTCTCCTGAAGAGCGAAAGTTGTTGGAGCAAACTGGTAATTGTATTTTATGTGGTGCTTGTTATTCTGAGTGTAATGCAGTGGAGGTTAATGATAATTTTGTAGGGCCCCATGCTTTGGCAAAAAGTTATCGCATGGTGGATGATTCTCGTGATACTCAAAGGGAGGAAAGGTTAACTAAATATAATGATACTGAGTCTGGGGTGTGGGGTTGTACTCGTTGTTATTTGTGTAATGAGGTTTGTCCGATGGATGTAGCTCCGTTAGATCAAATTACTAAAATAAAGGGAGCTATTTTGGATCGAGAATCTCCCCGTAGTAGTATTCCCGTAAGACATCGTAAAGTTTTGGTGGATTTAGTAAAGAGTGGAGGTTGGGTTGATGAACGTAAGTTTGCAGTGATGGTTATTGGTAATTATTTAAGGGATTTACGGGGGTTATTAAGCCTTGCACCTGTGGGTTTAAGGGTTTTATCGGCTGGTAAGTTACCTTTTTCTTTTGAACCCTCTGAGGGCACAGAGGAAGTGCGATCGCTCATCGATGCAGTACAATCTTTTTCGGAAGAAAAAAAAGAAACCCAAGACTTAGAATAAAAAATTTAATGCTCACTACTCATTTTTTGCTGTAATAGATTGAGAATTTCACTGGTAATATTAATAATCTGATTTGCTCCAAAACCTCCTTTATCTAGTTCTTTAAAAATTGCCTTAGCCACTATATTAGATATTTTGGCTGGATCTGGACTAAGATTAGATATTTTATCTCCTTTTTGTTCCAACTCTTTGGCAACTGCTAGTTCAATAAATCTTGATTCTAAAATATTTTGTAGTTCTACAATTTGAATAGATTTACCTACAAATAGTGCAAAAATCTTGAGTAGTTCTAAATCTTGTTGATTAAATATTTGGTCTTCATTTCTATCACTAACATTGATAACTCCAACTACTTTATTTGTAATAAAAATAGGAGCAGAAATTAAACTTTTATTATGATTTTGAATATTTCTGGCAACCTTTATAAAAGGAGATTTATTAATATCTTGTACTAATAATGATTCTCCCGTAGCCGCTACATGACCAGCGATACCATCATTAAGATTTGTCACTTCTTTGTAGGCTTCTTTGGGCAAATTACCATAGTGAGTAAATACTCTCAGATAAGGTTCTTTTATTTCACTGCCATTATTATCTATCTTTTTTGTTTGAAGAAGCATGATGGAGCATCTTTGGGAGTTTAGTATTTGAGCTGTCATAGATGCAAGGTCTTTTAATCCCATTTCAACATTACTATTCTTTTCGAGAAAACTTGTAAATCCTAGTAATTGAAATAAGAAGTTTTCCTGTGTTGAAGATGAATCTGTGTTATCTTTTTCAGATAAACAGTTAATTTCTTTTTTCATTATTTTAAATAACCAGTCTGTTATTTTTTTATGATATTTGTCTATTTTAACGATAAAAAAATGCTGTTTTCAACTATAAATGATTAACCAGAACTGTTTCTCCGAGAGGGGATAATTAATTGTTGGATTGTTCTAGTGTTATTATTATTGTTGATGAATCTATCATATCAGGATCTAAAGGTAATTGTAAGCATCTGAATCTTTGTTCAGTGCTATGATTTTACCTAACCGACAATCTACGTCATAGCAAAAATTTCTCTAATTAACCAATAATTAGGATATTTATTACAAACAACCTTAACGGCATCCGCCAAACTAACTTCTAAATCGTTTTGATTAATTGCCACTATCATCTTATAAATCAATTCAAAGATGATTCTTTCTTCTTCACCTATCACTAAAAACTGACCATTTTTTGTGTAATTTAACTGATTAATTTTTTGTGTTGCTACTTTACCTGTAACGTCTCCTTCGCTTTCATCCCTTAGTAAATAAAACTTGATCTGGGGATAAGATACAACTAATTCATTGAAATTTTTGATTCTAGAGGTAAAAGCTGAACCACCAATATTCAAAAAACCAACGATCAATTTAACATCATTTCTAATAATTAATAAATGTTCAGGAATTCTTCTTTTACCTAGATTTAAATGATCTAATTCTATATTTGAATCATAACTTTTAAATGCCTCAATTATTGTTACTAATTTTCCATACTCATCATCATCAGTAATAATATAAGGATTTTGATAATTTTTAGCAATTAATTGTTGATTTTCTTCTAAATAATTTAAAACGCTTTTTTGTATTGCTGATAATAAATCATCTTCAGGAGATTTTTGTTGTTGATTATTAGTATCTATGGCCTTGGTTTCTTCTATCTCAAAATTAAATGAAATTTCTTGATTTAATTGCTCTTTTTTATTAAAATAATGCTCATTATCTGTTACTAACTTATCTATCCAATTATCATTCAATAAAGGTTTACAAATATAAGCAATTTGACGCAGAGCATTTTCTAAATTAACTAATCTTTCTTCTGTAGAAATCTTATTTTTTGCTGGCAATTCTTCCGGTAAGGGTAGGTTTAAAACTCTATAATGATAGTAGTCTGATGCTTTATTGATAACTTTGCGTATAGAAGACTGGCTCAAAATTACTAGCAAATCTTCGGGTTGAAATAACTCCTCTAGGCTAGTGCCTATTCTCTCACATTTCATGGCTAACATTTTTTTTAATTCATTGCTAGAGGGGGTTTGTAAGATTAGTTGATTGATAGATAATCGGTCAATGGTGGAATCATCAAAATATCCTTGAAAATTTTGCCAACGATCCGGGAAAAGATTGACTACAATTAAAGAGTTAGGAACATGGGTTATGATTTCCCTTAAGGCATTGCCAAAACTTGTGAGAATATCTGGTCTATGGATTAAATATTCAAGTTGATCAAATATAATAATTAATGGTTCATCAAGGGTGGATAACTGCCCAAATAAACGGATTCCTTCTAGGGCAAAATCTTCTTTGCTTAGATTATCTTCTTGCCAATTGTTTAAGCCTATATCTTGACAAATTTTGCTATCTAATTCGTTTCCTGTTAACCATTTTCTTACTTTATCTCTAGTGTTAGAATCTTTATAACTACAATATTTAATGATACCTTTAAGGATATTAGGTGCATAACCACTGGCAGAATAATTACTATCCCACCATTGGGTAATTTTTGTTTCTATATATTTCCAATTATCTCGATTTTTTTGTGTATTTTCTGAACCTAAACGTTCATATAAAATCAGACTATTATTTTGTAATAATTTAACAATTTGGTCTAATTTTTGAGTTTGATCCTCTTCTTGAATTAATTGTAATATCTTAGTAAAAACATGAGCTAAAAGCAGATCTAATTGGGTGCGTTGAGTGCCTTGAATGTCAACTTTTTGTGCAAAACTTTCCAATATCCTTGAATAAATATGGTGCATTATGGAGTTAGGATTATTGGGTTGACGTACGTATAAAAGGCGATTTGTTTTAAGGGTGGCTTTGGCTAAACGCATCATCAGGTGAGTTTTTCCGCTTCCTGCTTCTCCTAATATTAATGCTCCCCTACTCTGTTGGTTTTCCCTATCTTGTTTGATTTCTTCTACTAGGGATTTAAGATGATAGAATTGGCTTTGGTATATGTGTTCAAAGTCTAAATGATTTTGATAGGGATCATCGACACGACTACTACTGAAAGGATTTGTGATGATAGCTTGTTGAACTGTCATTGTTATATTATTTTGCGTTTGAGAGTCAGAAGTTAGGTATA
>PXEJ01000083.1 GCA_003566215.1 Cyanobacteria bacterium T3Sed10_376R1m
ATTATTAGAAATTTTTTGCCAGTATTCTGAAGCTATATTTTGTTTATTATTAACGGCATTTATAATGCCTAATTTAATGGTTAATTCATCGATTAATCCTTGATTTGTGTTAATACTTTCCTTGATTTGTTGTCGTGGAGTATCTGTAACACTAACGGTATTTTCATCTATTTGAGCTTCATATTTAATAACTGCGTCTAAAGCACTTTTATATTGTTTTTCAGCTACTTCATAGGGATTTTGCCCCACTAAATTTTTTGCAACATCCTTTAAATTATTATCCCCTTCTGATAGAGGAGATTGATTTATTTCGGCGGTGTTAAGAATTAAGTTGGTTTGATATAGTTCTAATTGAGATTGCACTTGAGGTTCTTTTAAACTTTGTCCAAGGGCAAAAAAGACACTATATAGGGAAATAATTGTAATTATAACTAAGAGGGATCGTTTCAAAATCATCCAGTTTGGTAAAATGGTTTTATTAGCCTACTTTAGCAAATTTCCTTAGTTTTTGAGAAGTTTATTAATTCAAAAAAATGTTATTATTATTATTATAGTCAACTTATTTAAGATTTATCTATTGTAAAGGACATTATTTTACTGCCTTTATTTTGAGGAGAAATGATCATAATTAATTTCTTACTTATCGGGGTAATTGAACTTAATGTTAATTTTAAATCTAAGGAGTGTTGAAGGTTGCCTTCTAAATCTAAAATTATTATCTTTCCTGATGAGTCGGCACAGAGAAAATAATTATTATAGGAACAGATAAAGTCAGGGAAAAAAGATAAAGGAATTCGCTTAAGTTGAAATGGTCTAAACCTTATTAAAATAATGCAATTAGTGAATTTTTCCCTAGCGATAAAATGATATTTATTTTTTTTATGGCTAACAATATTTTCTAAAGGTACACCTATGCAATAGTTGTGATACCAGTATCCTTTTCGGTTAAAAAATCGCAAAAATGTATAGTCTTGATTTATTTCTTTTTGGTGAAAAAGAACTAAACCGTGCCGTTGATCAACTGCAATGACTTCTTGGGGGTAAAACTCTTTAATAATAGGGTTTAAAAAATTAGAATTATTTAGTTTAATTATCTGAAATTCTTGTGCTAATTGATATTTTTTACCTATAGCTAACCAACTACAATTAGGTGCGATCGCAGTTAAAATTGTATCAGAAGAAAAGGACTTTAATTGAGTAATTTTTGACCCATAATGAATTAAATTATAATGAGTAGGAATAGAACCATCCTTAGTAATTACAACACAACCATTATTAACGGGTTTTAGATCAACAATTGTACCATCAAGAGAATAATTTAAAGTAGAATCAACCACTACATCTTGACTTTCATTAAAGCTATAATTTTTGAGAATCAATTGATTATTATTAGCCAAATATATTTGACTATCATTAACAGCACACAAACCCCCTGGAAATTCAATCTCATCAATATTGCTTAAAGTAAAACTCTTGTTTTTCCCTGATAAATAACCATCAAAATAAAGATTATCTGTAGATGCACCAGTTTCAAGGGTTAGAATATATTCCACAATCTTCAGCCTCATTTCTTTTGCCGTGCGGAAGCGATGTTGAGGTAACTTTGCCAAAGCAATGTTTAAAATTCCTTTTAACGTAGTGGCTAACTCGGAAGGAATTTGAGGTGCTTGATTAAGATGTGCAATCATGATTTCTTGAGGACTTCCCGAAAAAGGACGATTACCTATCAATAACTCATAGAGCATTATTCCTACCGCATAAATATCCGAACTATAAGAATATTTTCCATAAAATTGTTCCGGAGCCATATAGGCAGGAGAACCCGTATCCCCTAAACTATAATTATCCTCTTGCTGATCTTCTTTTTCAATTTTCGCTACCCCAAAATCAGAAATTTTTGCCACCCAACCATAGGGAGAAAGACTTAATAAAATATTTTCTGGTTTCAAATCCCGGTGAATAATTCCTTGTAAATGGGTGTAAGATAATCCTGCTAAAATATCAATAATTAATTTTAATTTTTGTTCCATATTTAAGGCAATAGAACCATCAATCAAATCCCTTAAAGTTCCCCCTTCACAATACTCTGTAACTAAATAACGATTTTTTTCACTATGTTCTAAACCTTGACAAGAAACAATATTATGATGGTGTAAGATCAGTAATATTCTTACTTCTCGCAAAAACTTTTTCGTAGAAAATTTATCTGCATTTAATTCTTTGAGAGCAACTAATTCCCCTGTTTCCCGGTGAATCCCACTGTAAACCGTACCAAATTGTCCTTCACCTACGGGGTTTAACATTCGATAATGGACAGTTTTCACCTGATTTCACCTATGCTTAAGTTTAAGACGGATTATTTTGATCATATAACAATTAACAAGAGATTAACCAACCCTTTAATTTTTCTTTATTGTCTATTACAATCAATTTGGTTTAAGATTTTATTGGTACTAATCAAAAAAACTAACAATCATGAACACATCAGATTTACTCACTGGAGAAGTTGCAATGGAAGATAACGTTAATCAAGATGAATCACTGGTTTATCAAGTTAATCATAAGGAAGAAATTGAAACGGTTATTTCTAGTTTAGAAGAAAATGATAGCGCCATGGTGCTAGAAAATGATGGAGGTTATCTATGGAAGTTTCAATACGGTAGCGTTGAGGTTTTTGTGCAGTTAACGGGGGAAAATGATGATGATTTACTAACTGTATGGTCAGTGATTTTACCTTTACCCGCTAAAAATGAACCAGACTTGATGAAAAAATTATTGGAGATGAATTGGAGTGGTACTTTTGAGACTTGCTTCAGTATTTTTGATAATCAGGTGGTTATTTCTTCCCAGCGTACTATTGCTGACCTTTATCCTAGTGAAATTTCTCGTATTATTACTTTAGTTGCTAGTATTGCTGATGAAAATGAGGATGCTTTAATGGCAGAATACGCAAATAATTAACCATTAATTCAGGGATAATTATCCTCGTTATAAAACTTTTTGCTGTGTGAAACTTAATTTAGAAAATTTATCGTAATATTGTGAACTCTTTTGCGCAGGAAGAATTTATTAAAAAATATAGTTTAGGAAAGTCTGCTTTTGATCGTGGCCAATATCGCATTAGTGTAGAATGTTTTGAGGAAGCCTCTAAATTAATTTCTCTGAACACTTCTTTGGGAGGAGAGATACAAATCTGGCTAGTGAATGCTTATCAGGCAGTGGGAGATGAGCAAAATGCGATCGCACTTTGTCAGAAGTTGTGTAATCATCCCCACGGAGATACCAAGCGTCAAGCTAAAAGTTTGCTATACATATTAAAAGCGCCCCAGTTGCAACGTCCAAAAGAATGGATGACGGAAATTCCCGATCTCAATTCTGCTCCCAAACTACCGATAAATCGTCGCGCAAGTAGCCCTCGTAAAATTAAACCAAAACGACAAATTGAGTTAGTGGATTTAAGCACCGTAAATACGGATGATAACAAATTTATTTTTGTCAGTTTACTACTTTCTTTGGGGGTAATTTTCTCTCTATTTATTCTGTGATTTATCTGCACTGATCCCAAATTTCAGGTAAACTTAATCAATCCTGAGAGGATCAATGTCCATCATAAAATAGATACTACTAGGACAATACTCCCTTAAGGTTAATAAACTTTGTTTTAATTTTACCGAAAAAATATCAGGGGATTTTAATAAAATTTGCCAACGATAACGCCTTGCTACTCTCATCACATTGGCAGGGGCAGGGCCTAATATTTCAATACTATCAGGAAGTATATCTAAACACACATCTGCGATCGCACTTGCCGTTTCCCTAACCTTTTCCCCATCAATACCTGTGAATTTTAAAAGAATTAAATGACCATAGGGAGGATAATCTAACTCCTGCCGTTGCTCCAACTCCTTGTCAATAAAAGCAAGATAATTATGGGTTTGCACCGCCTCAATCACAGGATGTTCTGGGGAGTATGTTTGTATTATCACCTGTCCGGGATCATCTCCACGCCCTGCCCTTCCTGCCACTTGGGTTAAGGTTTGAAAAGCTCTTTCACTAGCCCGGTAATCAGAATGAAACAATAAACCATCCGCCGAAACTACCCCCACAAGGGTAACTTGAGCCAAATCAATGCCTTTAGTCAACATTTGCGTACCAATTAACACATCCGCCTTTCGGGCTTCAAAATCTTCTAAAATACGACGATGGGCATTTTTTGTGCTGGTGGTATCACTGTCAAACCTTAACACAGTCAAGTCTGGAAAGGCTTTTTCTAGCTCTAATAATACTTTTTGAGTCCCCGTGCCAAAAAACTTCAAATAGGGCGAACCACAATCAGGACATTGTTTTGGATGAATTTGGGTATGGTTACAATAGTGACATCCTAACAGTTGAGTTGCCCCTTCCTTGGGGTAATGGTAAGACAAAGTCACATCACAATGGGGACATTCCATCACATAGCCACAACTACGACAGGAGACAAAGGTGCTATGGCCTCGCCGAGAGATAAATAAAATAGCTTGTTTCCCTTCCTCCTTGAGGTTGCCTAAAGCATTGCTAAGGGCATTGCTAAAGATACTGCGGTTACCCCTGCGTACCTCTTGACGCATATCAACAATTTGTACAGGGGGCATGGGGCGATTATAAACTCGGTTGGGCAGAGATAAATAATGATTTTCATTTTGTTGGGTGGTGAGTTGCCATGTTTCTAGGGAAGGGGTAGCAGAGCCTAAAATGAGAGGACAATCTACTAATTGAGCTCGCCATCTAGCCACTGTTGAGGCGTGATAGGTAGGGCTGGGTTGGCTTTGTTTAAAGCTGGTGTCATGCTCTTCGTCTAAAATGATCATTCCGAGGTTGGGTAGGGGGGCAAAAACTGCACTTCTAGTGCCGATAACCACTTGGGGTTCCCCGGTGAGCATTTGTCGCCATGTGTCATATCTTTCTCCGTCACTCAGAGCGCTGTGATAGACACAAACTTTGTCCCCAAATCTGGCTCTAAATCTATCTGTTAATTGGGGGGTTAAACCAATTTCTGGAACTAATACTAGGGCAGATTTTTTTTGAGTGAGGATAGGTGCGATCGCCCTTAGATATACTTCGGTTTTCCCTGAACCCGTGACACCGTGCAATAAAACTGTTTTAAAGCCCTCTAGTTTTTCAACAATATCTAATGCACATTGTTGCTCATTTGTCAATATCTTCGGTAAATCTTTTTTAGGAGCCGATTCTTGTAAAAGTCTTAAAGTTTCCCTTTCTTGGACAATGACACAGCCTTTGTTAACTAAACTATTAATTACAGAATTACTTTTTAGCTCACATTTTTGTAGTAAGTCTTGTTGTGTTAATTCACCGCCATTATTTTTGAGCATTATTAAAACATCTCTTTGTTTTTGGGTGAGATTTATCCCTTCATGGTCAGCAATAAAAGTAACAACTTTAATTAATTTTGGTTTTGCTTTTTGGGGGGGTTGTAAATAAGTTTGCGCCCATTGTCTTTTGACCAAATCGCTTATTCCTTTCCTTGCTCCCCTGATTTTTTGATTGATATGACTAAAACTATAATCTCCTGTTTTGCTATTTTGTAATAGTTGCAAAACTCGCCACGCATTTACAGGACAAAAGTTTTCTGCCCCTTCAGGAATATTCTCAAATAATAACTTAACTCTTTTTTGAGATTTACCTAATAATTTTGGTGGTAATGCTACTTTGATAACATGGATTAAATCTGTTAAATAATACTCGGAAATCTTAGTTAATAATTCCCAATAATGAGGAGGAAAAAAACCCGTGGTAATAACTTCTTCTACAGTTTTAATTTGCTCTATGGGTAAGTCTTGGGGTGGCTTATTAATAAGACGAAGTGCGATCGCACCTACCACCGAATTACCAAAAGGCACACTTAAAATATCCCCTGCCCGAATATCCACATCTTCCCCTATCCTATAGGTATATAAACCCTCAGCATAGGGACAATCTACTAATACCTCCACCCATTGAAAAGATTGAATATCATAGGGAGAAACAGGTTCAGCTAAAGTGAGAGCAGATGAATTGTGAAAAGACATAAAAAAATAAACCCTAGATTCTCACCTCATTATAAACCGATGACAAGACAAGGAAGATTATATTCTCACGACTCATACAGGATTGCGATATAAGCTATTTTTGTTGAAACGTGTCGTTCAATTTTTATTAAATACTTCTAGGATTGAGAAATTGCAAGTGTTTTCGGAGTTTGACAAAAGACCGATAAAAAAGCTCTAATTCTTAGACTGTATTAGTTTTCACTCAGAGTGTTAAGTACCGTCAAGAGCTTTTCTTTCAAAAAAATAGTTATTTTTCTTAAAATACTTTAAAATTATTCTTGAAGCAAGAACTAACATCAAACTGCGCAAGTGGCGGAATTGGCATACGCGCTAGATTCAGATTCTAGTGTCTGTAAAGACTTCCGGGTTCAAGTCCCGGTTTGCGCATCTTAAACAAGAAAATTGAAAAGCATATTCAGACTGCTAATAAGCTTAACC
>PXEJ01000291.1 GCA_003566215.1 Cyanobacteria bacterium T3Sed10_376R1m
ATAATAAAGCATTAGTAATTTCTCTGCTATATGTCACGTTTCCGCAAAAAGGAGATCGTTTTCCAAGCCAAGCAATATGCATCCAATTATTTATTAACTTTAACTAAATTTTATAAACGTTAGTTAACAATTATCACCCTTATTGGTCAAATTGAACTAATAATTAATAATGATTCACCAAAAAAGCGTCAATGGTCTTCGTAAAAATAATCAATAATTAATCATTAGGGTCTTCTGAAATCAATCTGAAAACTATAAATATCAAGAATTTAGATATACTATAACTCTCAAAAAATGTACGCAAATAAGACTTTTCACTGATGAATCAAACCGTAGTAATTAAAATTGGTACTTCTAGTTTGACTGTTCCTCAAACGGGTAATCTCGCTCTTTCAACCATTGCCAATCTTGTAGAAACCGCCACAAAATTAAGGGCAAAAGGCTATCAAGTTATTTTAGTCTCTTCTGGGGCTGTGGGAGTTGGTTGCGCTAGGCTTAGCTTGTCTGAGCGTCCGAAAAATCTAAACCAAAAACAAGCTATTGCAGCGGTGGGGCAGGGAAGACTAATTCGTATTTATGATGATTTGTTTAACAATCTAGGACAACCTATCGCTCAAATATTACTTACCCGTCACGACTTGAGACACAGAGCTAGTTATGTTAATGCGAATAATACTTTTCTGGCGTTATTGAGTTTGGGAGTTATTCCCATTGTCAATGAAAATGATACTGTTGCCACCGATGAGTTAAAATTTGGGGATAATGATACCTTATCAGCTTTAGTCGCTAGTTTAGTAAATGCTGATTGGTTGTTTTTATTGACCGATGTAGATAAACTATACTCTGCCGATCCTCGTTTAGTACCTTCTGCTACTCCCATTGATTTAGTAGAAAGGGATCAATTGGCTAAACTAGATGTCGATTTAAGTGATAGTTCTTCTGGTTGGGGTACAGGGGGGATGGTCACAAAAATTTCGGCGGCTCGTATTGCTACTGGGGCTGGAATTACGACAGTGATTACTAATGGAAAAAGACCTGATAATATTCTTAAAATTTTAGCAGGAAGTGCGATCGGTACAAAATTTGAACCTCAACCTCGTCCTGAAAATGCCAGAAAACGTTGGATTGCTAATGGTTTGGTTGCCGTGGGTAAAATATTTTTAGATGATGGTGCCGTTATCGCCCTTTGTGAACAAAATAAATCCCTTCTACCCGCAGGAATTATTAAAATAGAGGGAGTTTTTAACAGTTGCGATGCAGTGGACTTATACACAAACACAGGTTTAAAAATAGGAAGAGGTATCGCAAATTATAATAGTAATGACTTGGAATTAATTAAGGGAAAAAAATCTTACCAAATAAATAGTATTCTCGGCTATGAGGGATCAGAAACTGCTATCCATCGAGATAATTTGGTAATTGACAATTAACAAAGAAATTGTAAATAATCTCAATTGACCTTTGAAAAATTTGAGAATAAGATTAATAAAGATACAATTACGTTTAGCCATGTTTATGAATTACAACAAATTATGAGTACCGTTTTATTGGTGGAAGATAGTCAAACAACCAGAGAAGTTATTGCAAACTTATTGAAAAAACAAGGATTAAAAGTTCAGTGTGCCAAAAATGGAGAAGATGCTTTAAGTTTACTAAAAGAAATGACTCCAGATATTGTAGTACTAGATATAATTTTGCCAAAAATGAACGGCTATGAAGTATGTCGGGTGATCAAATCAAATCCAAAAACAAAAGATGTTCCTGTAATTATATGTTCATCAAAAAAAGAAGATTTTGATCGTTATTGGGGAATGAAACAAGGTGCTGATGCTTATATTGCAAAACCATTTCAAGGAAGTGAATTAATTGCTACAATTAAACAACTGCTAAGAAAATAAATTTAAAATTAAACAGAAAAAATCGAAGATAGTAGATTATAATTGGTGAGGATTTTAACTTAATCCCATAGTTTAGTCTTAAACCAAAACAAGCTATAACTTAACCCCATTAAAAAGCATCAAACAATGGCTGAGAATCAAGAATATCTCGAAAATATTAAAGAATCATCCTTTTCTATGTCCCTTGATAGAGGATTAGCTGAGGAAGTAGAAGCACCAGAGGGCGAATCACACCTAAGATTTTTCCTTCCCTCGGGGGATGAATTTGCACTATCAGCAATGGGGATTCGGGAAATTATGCAACAAGAACCTGACAAAATAACTCCCATACCTAATTCATCCCCGTTACTATTAGGCACTATTAATTTAAGGGGTGAAATTATTTGGGTAGCTGATTTAGGACAATTTTTAGGCTATCCCAATATGCTGAATACAGATCGGGGTGAAATTCCCGTGATTGCCGTAGAAGAACAAGAAACGGTTTTAGGCTTAGCGGTAAAGTCTTTAAGTGCGATTCATTGGCTAGAAATTGATAATTTACAGATGCCTCAAGATATACCTGATCATATTGCTCCCTATGTTCAAGGGGAGTGGGTTGAAGGGAAAAATCATCATATAAGGGTATTAGATCATATCGCTATTTTACGTTCTGCTCGTTGGGTAGCATAGTTATACTTTATGTATTAGATGCTCACAAAAACTTACACCAAGAAAATAGGAATTGACGGAGAAGACAGATGACCACAGAAACAGACTATCAAGAAAGATACGCACAGGCTCAAACTGCATATCTAGAGGGTAATTTGTCCATCGCCCTTGATGTTACCCAACACCTTATTCAAGATTATCCTCAAGACCCTACTATTTTATTGTTAAACGGTCATATATGTTTACAAAAAGGTGATTTGTATTTGGCAAAAAAAAGCTATAAGCAAGTTTTAGAGTTGAGCGATCGCACTGATCTAGTTAACTTAGCCCATCAAGGTTTAGCTCAAATTGAAGAAGAAAATCAAGAAGAAAATAATATTTATCCCTCCGAATTAAATGATCCTCACTTTGCCGAAGAAATCGAAGAATTAGACGAAGATGATAACCCAGACAATTGGACTAATAGCATCCCTTTTGATAGTTTAGATTGGGACCCGGAAGAATTAGAAGAGGAAGAAATAGAAGATCCAACTCTACAACAAAGTCATGGAATGAGTAACTTTTCTTCTTCCTCAAATAGCTCATCAGACAATCAATCATCATCCTTTGACCTTGATGACGATGACTTTGATGACCCAGACGAAGATATTACCGCCACAAACTTTGAGTCATTAAAATTGGGAGCCCATAGCAATGACGATGATAGCGACTTTAATTTCCATCCCCAAGACATAGATATTAATATACAACCTCCTCAAAGTACTAATAAAAATCGTACTTCCAACAGTGAAAGTGAAGAAGAAGAAGAAACAGGTGCCCCAACCTTTGTTGTCTCGTCGGAAGATTCAGAATTAAGTGATCTAGAAGAAATGCTCACCAACTCTGGAGATAGCTTCGATTTTGACGATGATTATGGAGACTACAGTTCTGCCCTTGAGCCTCTAGGTAGTAACAATGACATCAGCTCGTTACCAAAAACATCAATCAGTGATGACTACGATGAAGATCAACCCTTAGTAGCTGAAGGAGAAGATGACTTCTTTTTTGCTCCAGATGAACTAGATGACATCCCCGATATTCAAGATGATGAACTGCCTGTATCGAGTATCTTTACCAAAGAACAAAAATCTCAAAGATTTGACGATGATGATAGTGGTTTTGACAATGATATTACTGGAAGTTTTGGTTTTGATACCAGTAATCTAAATCTTGATATTGATGATGATGAAATTGGGATTAGTACTCCCTTAACTCCCATGGGTAGTGAAGTTAGTAAAACCCCCATTATTCCAGAGGTGGAGATTTATCAAGGTAAATTTTCTAAATACTATAATTTATCAACCTTTAATAAACAATTATTTCACGGCTTAATAACTGGTACATTATCTTTTCTCGTCGTATTTTTTATCACTATTTTTCAGGGCAATATCAGACCAGCAGACGGGGTTGAAGGAGATGAAGGAATACCCTATCCTTGGAGCAACCGCATTATCTTAGCCTTGATTACAGGGATAACCGCCGGGGGAAGCACCGCCGGGGCTGGTTATTTCATGGCAAAACATCTCGAACGTTACACCAATGATTTACAAACTCAATTTGATTCTCTTTATCAGGGTAATTTTGAAGTAAAAACAACGGTTTATTCCCAAGATGAATTTGGAGCTTTAGCCACTAGCTTTAATGGTATGGCAAAGATGATTAAAATTACCACCAATGAAGCAAGGGAAAGAGCAGAGAAAACAGAAAAAGAACGGGAAGATTTACAAAAACAAGTTATTAAACTCCTAGATGACGTAGAAGGTGCGTCAAGGGGAGATTTGACCGTAGAAGCTGAGGTTACGGCGGATATTTTAGGAGCGGTGGCTGATGCTTTCAATTTAACGATTAAAAACCTACGTAAGATTGTTAAACAGGTAAAACAAGCGGCAATTCAAGTAAATAAAGCAAGTACAGATAGTGAGGTTTTTGCTCGAAATCAGTCTAGTGATGCTTTGAGAATGGCCTCTGAGTTGGCTGTTACCCTTAATTCCGTTCAAATGATGACCGATTCTATTCAACGGGTGGCAGAAAATGCGAGGGAGGCTGAGGAGGTAGCTCGTTCTTCTATTGTAACGGCTCTCAAAGGGGGAGATGCGGTTGAGTTGACGGTAACAGGTATTTTACAAATTAGGGAGACGGTATCGGAAACTACTCGACAGGTAAAACGTTTGGCGGAGGCTTCCCAAGAGATTTCTACCATTGTGGCGGTTATTTCTAACATCGCTTCTAGAACTAACTTATTGGCTTTAAATGCTTCGGTACAGGCGGCAAGGGCAGGGGAAGCAGGAAGGGGTTTCTCTATCGTAGCGGCGGAGGTAAGACAATTGGCGGATAGGTCAGCAAAATCTTTGCAGGAAATTGAACAAATTGTACTACAAATTCAAACTCAAACTGGTTCGGTAATGTCGGCTATGGAGGAGGGTATTCAACAGGTAATGGACGTTACTAAGCGTTCTGAGGATGCAAAACGTTCTCTAGAAGATATTATTAAGGTTTCTAATCGTATTGATGGTTTGGTGCGCTCTATTACTGAGGATACTAATGATCAAAGGGAAAAATCAAGGGGAGTTGCTCAGGTTATGCAGGATGTAGAATTAACTGCACAAGAAACTTCCCAAGAGTCTCAACGGGTGGCGGGTTCTCTTCAAAATCTGGTGGGTATTGCACGGGATTTGATTTCTTCGGTAGAAAAATTTAAGGTGGAAAAACCTAAGTAATAGTTTATAAGTTATCAAGATAAAAACTCAGTTCAAGTTATATTTTGCGTGGTTGTGGGCAATTCATCTAAGGGATCATCTTATTCCAATAAATCTTCAAGGTCAGATTTTTTTACCCATACTCATTATGGTTTGTTGGGTTTAGATCCTAGTGCTTCGGTGGTGGATATTAGAAGGGCTTATCGTGAATTGAGTAAACTTTATCATCCTGATACTACTTGTTTGCCCTTAGAGGAAGCAAGACTTAAGTTTCAGTGTCTTAATGAGGCTTATGGTGTTTTGGCTAATCCTGAAATGCGATCGCTCTATGATCTTAAAATAGGTTATTCTCGTTGGAATGTTATTCAGTCTCCCCTTAACTTTTCTGGGGAAGATAGTGATTATCAAAGTAAGTCTGCTTATTTGGATCCTACCGATAGACCTCTTTCTTCGGGAGAATTATTTGCTCTTTTTTTAATGGGTGTTACCCTTGTTTTTTGTGTTTTATTGGCTTTTGCCTTAGCTTGGTTGAGAACGGGGAATTAAATAAAACCCTAAATCCGTAATGAAGGTAACGGTTACAATGAAATATTAACTCTATGTTAAGAAAAAACATTATACAAAAGGGACATACCCATGAATGCAGAAGAACAAGCTAAAGGCTTAGAAATTACTACAAAAATAGTGGCGATCGTTAATCTGTTCAAACAACAATTCCCCGATGTAAAAGCAGATCTCAAACCCTGGCATAATGATCCAGATACTATTAACTTGGTAGATCCAAACTCCATCGACATTGGTTTTCATTTCCCCGGTTGGAGTCCTAAAATTCAAAGTAGAAGTATTCTTGTACAAATTAGATTTCATTATGACGAGATAGACAAACAACAGCGACTGATCGGCATTGAAAGTGCAGGATTTAACCATACGGGAGAAGCATGGCGACTTTCAACCATTGATCATTGGCAATTAGAAGGGAAGTCTCTCCCCGTTGATGAAATTAGAGAAAAACTCAAATATTTTTCTCGCCAAGTATTTGAACTCTTTCAAACATAAAGAATTGTAAAAAAAATCGATAAAATGTAACAATCATTAACATAAATAGAGAACCCAAATTAAGTTAAACTAATCATAATAAAAAAATAATACTTGTATTTTAAGATGAGCATAGTAAGTCAAGTTATTCTCAAAGCAGACGA
>PXEJ01000151.1 GCA_003566215.1 Cyanobacteria bacterium T3Sed10_376R1m
GCCATACCTCAAATTAACAATTTAGGATCCCCACAAACCCCCCTCGTACAAGTAGATGGGGAATGGTTAGTGGAGGTTTTAAGTAAACTTTTGGATAATGCTTGTAAGTTCACCAATGGAGATGGACAGATTATTATTAGTGTCAAAGAAAAAGATATTGCTAACCTAGAAGTAACTGTCTCTGATAATGGTAGAGGTATTGAACCTGATCGTCTTGACCAAGTATTTGACCGTTTCTATCAAGAAGAAGGAGCCCTCAGACGTTCTGCTGGGGGTACAGGACTAGGTTTAGCTATCTGTCGCCAAATCGTCAACAATTGGGGAGGAAAAATTTGGGCAGAATCAAAGGGGAAAAATAAGGGTAGCAGGTTCCATTTTACCATACCTCTTTTTGACGGAGTTACCTTCCCTCATCAAAGTTTAGATAATAAAAAGCAACGAGTGGAAGGAAGATATTAAGGATTTTTCCAAAACATAGATAGGGAAGCATTAGTAAAAATTGCAATATGTTAAGGTGAGAGAAAAAGTTATATAAATGCTAATTTCACTCAAGCAGATTTAGCGGATGCTATCTTAAATAGGTGCTAATACTTTGGGAGTGAATTTTTCTGGGGCGGATTTAGAGGGGGTAATCGGGTTACAATAATTGATCGTTGATTATTTTAATGTATATAATTTTATGACTAATATTTATAATGTAGAAGTTAGCTATGAAGGCAATACAACAACTTTTCAGGTGGCTGAAAATGAAAAAATTTTGGAAGTAGCCGAAAGGGAAAATATTGATCTTCCTAATTCTTGTAATGCGGGGGTTTGTACAACCTGTGCGGCTAAAATTGTGAGTGGTGAAGTTGAACAAGGGGAAGGCATGGGGGTTTCTCCTGAGTTACAAGCTGAGGGTTATGTTTTGCTTTGTGTGGCTTATCCTCGTTCTGATTTGAAGATAGTGGCAGGGAAGGAAGATGAGGTTTATGATCGTCAATTTGGGATGAGCAAAAAATAATCTTGTGGGTTGTAAGTGTTAGGGAATTTTATAAATCGCCATCCAATATGAATTTAGAGATTATCTCGGAAAAACTTTATTATTTACAACAGTTTGCGAATAGATTGGTGGATTCTCAGCTTAACCATTTGACGGTGTTGAGCGTGGGTATTATTTTATTGACGGGGTTGTTAACTAGCTTAACTCCTTGTATGTTGTCTATGTTGCCCCTTACTGTTGCTTATATTGGTGGTTATGAATCGAAGGGTAGACTATCTAGTTTTTTTCAGTCGGTTTATTTTGCCTTTGGTTTGGCTACTACTCTGGCAATTTTGGGAGTTGGGGCGGCGGCTTTTGGGAAAATTTATGGTCAAATTGGTGTTGGTTTACCTATTTTGGTAAGTGCGATCGCAATTATCATGGTTTTAAACTTATTGGAAGTAATCCCTTTAAAGTTACCTAATTGGGGTGCCATAGATCTAACTCAAAATAAGTTTACCGATGGTTTACGCTCATACTTGTTAGGGGTAACTTTTGGGCTGGTGGCTTCTCCTTGCAGTACTCCTGTTTTAATAACGTTATTAGCTTATATTGCCAATAGCCAGAATATTTTGCTAGGGACAATATTCCTTTTAAGTTATGCACTAGGGTATGTTTTTCCCTTAATTTTAGCGGGTACTTTTACTGGTACTTTAAAAAAATTACTTAGTTTAAGGATAATTACTCAATGGATTAATCCCCTCAGTGGTGCTATTTTATTGGGATTTGGGGTGATTTCTTTAGCCTCTCGTTTATCTTTTAATTTTTAAGAAAGATAGGGGATAATTTAGATTTTTTCTTTTATAACTTCATAGTGTAAAAAAAGTTCTTGTTCTATTTGTTTTAGTTCTAATAATTTTAAAGGTAAAGGTAATTTTAAACTGTTTCCTGCTACGGGAGTGGGGGATTTTTCCCCGCCTAAAATAATTGGGCAAATAGTTAACCATAAATCATTAATTAAATTTTCTGCACACAAAGAAGCAATTAATTGCCCTCCCCCTAAAATGCCTATGCGATTAAATTTAAGTGTTTGAAATTCTTTAAATGCTTGATTCCAGTTAATGTTGTTATTATTATTATTTTCCGTAATAATACATTGATGAAATAGGTTTATTTTTTCTTTTATGATAGGTTGATTTATCTTACAATTCCAATAATTTAACCCTTCTATGGTAGTTAATAAAATTCGGTTAATAGGTTGGTGAAAAAAATTACATTGAGGATCTAAATTACCAGAATTTGAACAAACAATATTTATTGGTTGGGTAGTTTGATTTCTTTTTTTTCTTGCTTCTAAAAGTTGTTCATTTTTGATGGTGAGGGTTGTGCCGTAAGCGCGTAGAGTATTCCCGCCAAAAATAATTGCATCACAAAGAGATATTTGTTGCTCTAGGTGTTGCAAATCAGCTTTACTACTAAATCGAGCCGGTTTTTGAGTGTCATTACTTATTTTCCCATCTACACTCATGGCTAGAATTATTGTAACGTAGGGTTGGGAAAGTTTACTGGTCATTTTCTAGGGACTGTCCTAGTTGTATTTTTTTGAGGTGATCTTGAATTCTGGGAAAGTCAGGGTCGATCGCACTTACCTTAGTGTAACAGTTAAGGGCTTCTTGAGTGCGGCCTAATTTTTCTAAAACTCGACCCTTGTTATACCATGCCTGAACATAATTAGGATGAATACCAATTACCCTCTCCCAACTTATTAAAGCTTCCTCCCAACGATAGAGATTATAAAGGGCATTACCCCGATTGTTCCATGATTCCACATCATTAACATTAATGACTAAAGCATTATCAAAACACTCCAATGCTTCTTGATAACGTTCAAGATAAGCTAAAGCACTACCCTTGTTATTCCATACTTGAGGAAGATTAGAATCCACTTGCAAAATCTTCTCCCAAGATGCGATCGCACCTTCTAAATCACCATTTTTAGCCTTTTCTAACCCCAAATTAAACCAACGAGTTAACCAATCCAAATCAACCGTTGACTCTTGTTTCTCAGAAGGAATATTATTCATAGAATCAGAAAACTCCCCCAAACTAAATTCACTAACCGACTGACTAGCCGTAATTAACTTTTCCATGATAATACCGGGGTCAGTAGTTTTTAAACCCAATTTTTGAGCCATTTCCTCCGCAAATTGAGTATTTTTTTGTAACAATTCTAAAATATCAGCCAAACTGGTTAGAGGTTGAGGAGAATTTCCCTGAGCATCTTTTTCCGAATCTGGAGATAAAGATTCAATCTCCAAATCACCATCAGTGCGATGGAGAATTTCTTGCCCCACTTCATAAGCCAAATCCCCCACAGGACGTAAAAAAGGCAATGTAGCCGTCAGCTCCCCCAAAATGATCATTCTCGATGCTAAATGATAATTAGGGGCATGGGAGTTGAGTAACTTGTGACGGTATTTATGTAACCATTTTAACCAAATTTCGATAGTGATTTTTGGTTCTAGGGCCTGAAAAAACTGCTCAATGCGATTTTCTGTCCATCCCTTAGAAACTCCCTCTAACAATTGACTGAAGAGGTATTCCAAATTTTCTTCCTTAACATAAGAATTAGATGGTGTCTTTTTATCCCGAGAAGAATTTGGATAATCCTCTGGAATTTCTTGCTCTTGATCGCCTAAAATAGAATCTTCAGAACCTTTCACCCATTGCCATAATTTTTTAATCATTACTTTTGAGAGTTACAAGCCATTATCGATTAATACTCAATTTTAATTGATTATAAAGGGTATGGCTAAAATTTTGATCAGGTTTAAATCTTATACTCGATGACTTACCAACCCCTACACCATAAATATCGCCCTCAAACCTTCGCTCAATTAGCTGGACAAGATGCTATTGCTCAAACCCTCAGTAATGCCCTCGAAAAGAATAAAATAGCCCCTGCCTATCTTTTTTGTGGTCCAAGGGGTACGGGGAAAACTTCTAGTGCCCGTATTTTAGCAAAATCTCTCAATTGTTTGCGCAGTGAATCTCCCACCCCTTCCCCCTGCGGAGAATGTGAAGCCTGTCTTAGTATCACCAATGGTTCTGCCCTTGATGTGGTAGAAATTGATGCGGCTAGTAATACAGGAGTTGACAATATTCGAGAAATTATTGAAAGGGTACAGTTTTCCCCCGTACAATGTCGATATAAAGTATATGTCATTGACGAGTGTCATATGCTTAGTACGGCGGCATTTAATGCCCTTTTAAAAACCTTAGAAGAGCCTCCGAATAGGGTTGTTTTTATTTTGGCAACCACTGACCCCCAAAGGGTTTTACCCACTATTATCAGTCGTTGTCAACGGTTTGATTATCGTCGTATTCCCCTAGAGGCGATGGTTAAACACTTAGGCTATATTGCCAACGAAGAAAATATTGACATTGAACCCTCGGCTCTTTCCCTCATTGCTCAATTGTCTAATGGTGGAATGCGAGACGCAGAAAGTCTTTTAGACCAACTAAGTTTATTGTCAGGTACAATTACCACCGACAAAGTATGGAATTTAGTGGGAGCAGTTTCTGAACAGGATTTATTAGATTTATTAAGTGCGATCGCAACTAATCACCCAGAAACCGTAATCATCCAATGCCGAAAACTTCTCGATAGAGGTAGAGAACCCCTAATAGTACTACAAAACCTAGCAAACTTCTACCTGAGTTTACTCATAGCGAAAACAGCCCCCCAAAAATCAGAGTTAGTTACCCTAACCCAAGAAACATGGCAAAAACTTTGTCAAACAGCAGAAAATTGGACAATGGAGGTTATTTTACAAGGACAAAAAAAATTAAAAGATAGTGAAGTACAAATAAAAAACACTACCCAACCTCGATTATGGCTAGAAATAACCCTTTTAAACCTTTTACCCTGTGCAAACCTTAGTCCCGTAATAAGTTCCACCACCCCGAAAATAGACCCATCTCCAGAAACAAAAACCTCTCAAAACTCTCACAATGAATCGATCACTTCCCCATCACAACCCCCTGACATTCTTCCCCCAACCCCAGAAATATCAGAAAATAAAGATCATATTACCCATAACCCCTCCCCCGAAACCAATAACTTTACTTCCCTAAAAGACTTAAAAGAAAAAGTAGCCAACGTCATAACCAGTATTATGACCAAAAGTTTTCTCTTGCAACAATGCGAGATACTCGACTTTCAAAATAACACCGTTACTATCGGTGTAATCAGTGAATTTTTTCTTAAATTCAGTAAAAAACATCAACCAGAAATTCAAAAAGGATTTAATCTTTTTTGCAACAGTAATATTAACCTAGTGTTTCAAATTGAAGGAGAGAGAAAAGACTCACCAAAAAAAGAATCTTTAAGCCCTTCCCCAGAAATAGTAACCCATAATCCCGTTATACAAAATTCTCCACCTCCATCATCACCAATAAAATCTCCCCCCTCCGAAAAGAATACCAAATCCCCAGAAAAATCATCCACCAAAGCCCAATCATCTCAACCTTTAAAACAAATAGCCGAAAATTTTGCTAAAAGTGTTAACGGTGAAATTGTTTTAACGGAATTAAAACCAATCAACGCAGATAAACCACCAAAAATTCTCAATCGTCCATCTCTGGAGATTGATGATGAAGACGACTTACCTTTTTAACTTATTATCAAGATATAATGACCATAGTAGAATAAAAAACTAATATATATGGTCGCTACAGAATTTAGTCAAATAACCGTTGATATGCCAAATTTGTGCGGTTTAGAAAAAGAAATAGAGGATATGGTTAATCATGACCAATCCATTTATTTAGACAAAACAGATGTAAATTTGTCAGAAAAAAAAGCTCTTTTTGCCTGTGCTTTACATATGCACCAACCGACTATTCCTGCCGGAAATAATGGAGAATTAATTTGTAATTTACAATATATGTTTGACCATCAGGGGGAAGGAGACAACCATAATGCTGGGGTGTTTGCTTGGTGTTATAGTCGTATGGGGGATTTTATTCCTGAGTTAGTGGCAAACGGTTGTAGTCCTCGTATTATGTTGGATTATTCTGGTAATTTGTTGTGGGGGCTTCAACAGATGGGGCGGGAGGATATTTTAGGTAATTTGCGAAAAATTACTCAAGATGAGCGTTATCAGCCCTATGTGGAATGGCTAGGTACGATGTGGTCCCATGGTGTAATTCCTTCTACTCCTATTCCTGATATTAAGCTACATATTCAGGCATGGCAACATCATTTTGTTTCTATTTTTGGAGAGGAAGCCCTAAAACGAGTTAAAGGTTTTTCACCTCCTGAGATGCACTTGCCCAATCATCCTGATACTTTATATGAATATATTAAGGCTTTAAAAGAGTGTGGTTATCGTTGGTTATTAGTGCAGGAGCATTCAGTGGAAAGGGTCGATGGTGATGGATTGTATCATGATGATAAATATGTTCC
>PXEJ01000260.1 GCA_003566215.1 Cyanobacteria bacterium T3Sed10_376R1m
AACTCATTTAAACTCGGTCTTTCTAAATCTCTTTGTAAAAATAAAATCACAATAGCCCAGTAAAATGGTAATGAATTAACAGAATTAAATAAACTAACAACCCCCAAAACAATTAACGTAAGAATAGTGGCACGTCTGGCTATCTTCCTACCATAAACAGCTTGAATAATGCGTCCTCCGTCCAACTGTCCGGCTGGTAAAGAATTCAAGGCGGTGATTACTAAACCTAACCAACCTAAAATAGTTAAAGGATGCACCGTCACCGTTGGAGCAGATAAAGCCGAACCTAAGATAAATTTAGCCATAGTACCTACCAAAATTGAACCTTGAAAAAATACCGTAGGAACTTCAAAGGTACTAGAAACATTAGACATTATTAGGCCCAAAAATAACATTCCCAAAGAAAGTAACCCCCCTGCCACAGGTCCGGCAAAGGCGATGTCAAACAAAACGCTACGGTTAGGAATTAAACTTTCAAATCTAGTAATTGCACCAAAAGTACCAATTTGTATATTCGGCAAGAAAAAAGGTAAGCTAATTTTAATACCATGTTTTTCTCCCATGATACGATGTCCCATTTCGTGGGCAAACAAAATTAACCATAATCCTAAGGTAAGGGGTAATGATTCAGAATAACGACTCCAATCACTTATTAAGTCAAATCCCAATAAAATGCTCATAGCTTCCATGGTGGTGAAAACCGTGGCTACAAATAAAACTAAAGCCAGATTTTTTTGTACTAAAGTTAGGGGCTGAGGATCATTGCTACTAGGTAAAACAATCACTACGGGTTTTCCTTCTGGGGTTTCTACAAGGAATAAACGATACTTTTCCCCTAATTTTTCCCCTAATTTTTGGCTTAATTTTTGGTGGGCAAATTCTGGTTCACTACGTAGATTTCCCTTAAAGATTGCCCCTTCTTGGTAGGGGATAGTTTCGGTAGAAAAGAAAGTATCTATACCAAAAATACTTTTAATTATTTCCAAATCTTCCTCGTTTATGGGGGTAAAATTTGGTTCTGGTGGTTTATTACTAAAGGTAATGGGCTTTATTTCTACTTTACTAGGATCATTATCATTAGTATTTTCTTGTTGATCGTCTTTTTCTGTTTTCAAAACTAAATTTTCTAAGGTTATTTGAGCTTTATTAAATGAGGATATATCTTGTTGTTGGACTTTCTTTCTAATGGTATTACCTAAGTAAATATAAATACCAGCTGATGACAATAACAAAATAATTATTCCGATAAAATTAATATAAATTTCTAAAGTTAAACAAGCAAAAAATACTAGCCAAGGAGTCATTAAACTAAGGGATTGTAGCCATGCTAAAATTCCTATTTCTCCATTTTTTTTTCCTCGATTGTAACCCCAAATAATAATAGTTAGGGCAAATACGCTGATAGTTATAATCGTAAAATTTTCTGGCAAGTTTAACATTCTTTGCTAATTATGTTGTTTTCTTTATTTATCAGTTTAAAATTATTACAGAATAGCAAAATAATTAACTATTTAAGGCTTTATGCAAGTTTCCTTGATGTTTATTTAAAAGATTTTGTGCCTCAAATTCATTAAGATTTTGACCGTGCATCAATAGTGCTAATTTTACCTTAGATCCACTGGAGGTTAACAATTCTTTGGCTTGTTCTCGGTCTAAGTCTGTTAAATCGGTAATAATTCTTAATGCTCTATCTAATAATTTGCTGTTGGTAACCGAAACATCTATCATTCTATTGCCGTAAACTTTTCCCAGTTGTACCATCACCCCCGTAGAAATAATGTTGAGAGCCATTTTAGTAACTGTCCCTGCTTTGAGACGGGTTGAACCAGCTAAAATTTCAGCACCAGTTAAGAGCCTAATATCAACATCCACCTCAACTTTAAATTGTTCTTGGGGTACACAACTGATAAATACTGTTTTTGCTTTTCTTTTTTTTGCTTCGGCTAAGGCTCCATGAACGTAGGGGGTTGTACCTCCGGCACTAATTCCTATGACGGTGTCAATGCTGTTAATATTATGAAGGGCGATCGCCCTTGCTCCATCTTCAGGTCGATCTTCAAGGGCTTCAGAACTTTTGAACATAGCCCCTTGTCCCCCAGCTAAAATGCCCTGAACCATCTCGGGAGGAGTGCAAAAGGTGGGGGGACATTCCGCCGCATCAAGGACTCCTAAACGTCCACTGGTACCTGCTCCAACGTAAAATAAACGTCCACCCTGCCTAAGAGAATCTGCGGTGATGGCGATCGCAGCGGCGATTTCTTGTCGTGCAAGGGCGATCGCCCTTATAGTTTTTTGGTCTTCTTGATTAAAAAGATCAACAATTTCTAAAGGAGACAGTTGATCTAAATTAGCACTAGCAGAGTTAATCTGTTCGGTTAACAGATGACCCCTTGTTGTTTCATCACTCATAAGTATTGGTAAATAAAGAAATGTTTGAGCTTTTTCATAGTCAATTGATTATAAAAGACTCTCGAGTTGACGACGAATGCGTTCAAGTTCAAAGGCAGACATTTGAGCCTCCGTAGATTCAGAAGTAATAGGAGGTTGTGGTTCACCATTAATATCCCAGTCCATTTGTTCTACATTTTGTTCTGGGGGAACTTCTAACATACCTTCACTGATAAATTTGGTTTCATAACCAGCACCTTGACAAAACTCTTCAATTTCTTGACTGTCAATAGACTCTACCGTGGGCAAAGGAAAATCTTGAGCCTCTAACAGTAAAGCGTAACGAAGGGCATCATCCTCCGATTCAAACATTAAAACAAAATCGCGATCGCCAATTTGTAATGTATGAATTCCCTCATTATCAGTTCCCGAATTGTACAACAACACATAAGTAAGCATAGTAATCACTCCCAAACTCTAAATCTAGTATTTCGAAAAACTACAAAAAAAATCCAACCTCAGATAATTAAAATAAAAAATACTATCCCACCGTAAATAAAAAATTAATTATCAAAAGCTGATTGGCAAGGAGAAGCCATATTTAAACGAATCACCATTTCATCAATAGCACGGACTAAAGTCGTTCCCGAATTACTAGGGTGATTAGCCATAATACTAAAAACCAAAGTACCATAATCTTGGTGATCAAGATACCCCGATAAAGCTCGAACCCCCCTTAAAGTACCAGTTTTTGCGTGAACAATTCCCGTAACAGGAGTTTGACGCATTCTATTTCTTAATGTACCACTGACCCCCGCCGTGGGCAAAGAAGAGAAAAATAAATTACGCTCAGGATGAGAATACATCACTTTTAAAGTATCAACTAAGGCGCGAGGAGTAGCAATATTATTGCGAGATAGCCCCGAACCGTCAGCTAAATGAAAACTCCGGGGATTAATACCCAAACCAGCTAAAGTTTGTTTGGCCGCCGCTGAGCCCCCAATGCGACGTAGGAGAGTATCAGCATAAAAATTATTACTACTAAGGTTAGTCGTTGTAACCCATTCCTGTAAAGACTTATTGGAGCTAACGGTTGTTTGAGGCTGCATTTTCTGCATAGCCGCAGCAGTGGTCAAAATTTTAGCATTAGACGCTGGGATAAATCCTCTATCTGCGTTGTAGTGAAAAATAGTCTCTCCAGTTTCTAAACTTTCAACTAAAATTCCCCAACCACCACCATAGCGTTGAATAATTTCTATCATCGGAGGGATTAACTCCGCAGTACAAATATTAGGTCTGACTGGATTGTTTTCTGGTGGTATTACAGGAATCGGGATGGGAATTATCGTGGACTCCTGTTGATTTAAGGGTACTTGAGGGGCTAAAATAGTTTCTGCTGACACAGAAGTAGTTGAACCCACCGCAATAATTGATAACCAAGTAATAAGATGTTTCTTTTGAATCATAGGTAATGAGAACAGGGGAAATTAATATTTTTTAAGTATCTTAGCAAAACGTTGACACTCCATCGGACTAAAGCCAAGAGGATTATTAAGAAATTAAGCCAGACTAACGTCTAAATTAGTTATTCTTAACGGATTTGTCAAGAGTCCACTACACACTTGGGCAAAGTCCTCATGCTTACTTTTTTTGAGATACCGTGGCAAAGATATTTGATTGAATTGGTAGTTTCCTGTTTGGGCTTTTTTGATTAGATTAAAGAAAGAACGAAAACCTCTATCTACTACCTTAAAAGTTTGTTGAGCTATGACTGTATTTAGTAACCTGTAATTTTCATTACTTTTACACTGATGGTAATTTGACTCGTAACGCAAAAAAGATTTTTCCACAAAAAAGAACTGCCTAACCGAATATAAACCCACGTTGTATAGGTTTTTTGACAACCGACCCATCTTTTGTAGTGCCGCACACTCGGATTTAGCCAATCCTCTAATTTGGTTTTTTTTGGTTTTAAACATCACCTTGTGTTTTCTTTATATGCTGATTATATATTGAGAATATTAACATTGTCAATGCTATACTTGGAAAATATAAAGCCATGGTTCACCACGGGGTTTCCACCCAATAATTTTTGATGACTAAAAATATCAATAAATCGATCGCAAAAACTAACTCCACAGTTTATCATCTTGCCAAATTTTTTGTTGTACGTCCTATATTTCATTTATATTTCAGAGGAAGGGTTATCGCCATAGAAAAAGTACCCCGCAAGGGAAAATTAATTATTGTCAGCAACCATGCTAGTGTATTTGATCCTCCCATTCTTGCCTGTGCGATTCCTCGGGCGGTTTCTTTTATGGCAAAAAAGGAGTTGTTTGATTCCCCTACTTTCGGTAGTCTAATTACTTCCTTGGGTGCTTATCCTGTGAACCGGGAAGGTGGCGATCGCACAGCTATCCGTCAAGCAATAGGTAGAATAGAAGAAGGATGGGCAACCTGTATTTTTATTGAGGGTACACGTACCGAAGATGGCAAAGTATCTGAGCCAAAACTAGGGGCAGCCCTTATCGCGGCTAAAACCCAAGCACCATTAATCCCCATTTGTTTATGTGGCACGGAAAAAATCCTTGTACCTAACAAAAAATTCCCTCAACCTGTACCCTTAATTCTTAAGGTAGGGGACTTAATTTCTCCCCCCCAATCCACTAAAAAAGAAGAATTAGAGTCCGTTACTCAAAAGTGTGCAGATGCGATTAACGCCCTTCACGATTTATAGTAAATGAAAATTGCCCAAGAATGTCTTAGTTTGGGTACTCAACAATGATTACAATAACTCTATATAATAAAATTCTTTCAAATCCATGACAACCAATAACTATCAACCAGAAGATATAAATAATATATCCACTGATTTACCAGAATTGCGACTACCCACCATACTACGCTTGGGCTTATTTAATCTAGGAGTAGGATTGATGGCAGTGTTAACTCTGGCGGTGTTAAACCGAGTGATGATTACTGAGTTAAGAATACCCGCTACTATTGCCGCTGGTACACTGGCTTTATCTCAGTTAGTTGCCCCAATTAGAGTCTGGTTGGGACAGTTATCCGATGGCAGAAAATTATTCGGGCTACATCGCACTGGTTATATCCGCACCGGAATTATCATGGCAGGGGTTACTATTCTGTTGGCTGTGCAGTTGGTGTGGATTTTGGGGGCAGATGTAGAATTAAATGATGGTTGGCAATGGAACTTCACCACCATAACTATTTCTATTGCCCTTGGTATAATGTTTTTATTCCATGGGGTAGCATTAGGTGCTAGTTCAACTCCTTTTACCGCCTTATTATTAGATATTTCCGAGGAAGAAAGTCGCTCAAAAATTGTTGCTACCATCTGGTCAATGTTAATGGTAGGAATTGTAGTAGGGGGTATTACAGGAAAAGTATTTTTACAAAATTTGGCAGTGAGTGATGGGGATAATCCTTTAATTAGCTTGGGCGATTTACAAGCACCCATTAATTTTCTTTTTGTAATGGTATCAATTGTGGTGGTAATACTAGCTTTTATTGGTACGTGGGGAATTGAAAAAAAATATTCTCGTTTCCAAAGGCGCTCGAGTTTAAAAAGTCGTGAGGATAATATTGGTTTGAGTAAAGCGGTGAAGGTGTTAACCTCTTCCCGTCAGACAGCTATCTTTTTCTTTTTCTTGATGATGGTGACTATTAGTTTATTCATGCAAGAGTCAGTTTTAGAGCCTTACGGAGGTGATGTTTTTGGTATGGGCATTGGTGATACTACTTTACTTAATTCTTTTTGGGGGGTAGGAATTTTATTAGGTTATAGTACCACTGGATTTTTTATTGTACCCCGTTTGGGTAAGACGAATACCACAAGAATCGGTTGTATTTTGGTATCTCTCTGTTTTGGTTTAATAATTTTTGCGGGTTTAACCCAAGATGAAAACATTCTCAAGGCTACAATGATTTTATTTGGTATTGCGGCCGGAATGACTACTATTGGTTCTCTTAGTTTGATGTTAGATTTGACTGTGGCAGAAACTGCGGGAACTTTTGTTGGT
>PXEJ01000405.1 GCA_003566215.1 Cyanobacteria bacterium T3Sed10_376R1m
CCCTAATAATTGATGTTGCTTTTTTCACTCCTACAATTACGGGAATGCCTAAACGCATTCCTATTTGTGCTCCGTGCGATCGCACTCCCGCCTCTTCAGTGATAATAGCACTAGCTAAACGCATGGCATCAACATATTCATTATCAGTGCTTTTTGCCACTAAAATATCACCCTGATTAAAATTAGTTAAATTACCAATATTACGAATTACCTTAGTTCTACCAGTAATTATCCCTTGACCAATACCCACACCTTCACTCAATAAACCCTTAACAATTTCAACTTTAATTAAATCCGTTGAACCCGCTACCCCTTGTAAAGTACCCGCCGTCATAACAACTAAATTACCATCCTCTAACAATTCTTGATCCCTTCCCGCCTCAATGGCTGCGGCGAACTGTTTAGCAATGGGCATATCTAACAATAAAAGTGGTTTTACCCCCCACACAAGCTGTAATTGACGAGAAACACTTACATGGGGCGTAATTGCTAGAATAGGGGTTTGGGGTCGAAATTTCGAGACATTACGGGCAGTAGCTCCGGTTTTTGTCAAGGTCATAATAGCACTAGCTTTAAGCTGTTTAGCAATTTGTGCCACCGCACTAGAAATAGCATTAGGAATATTTTGATTATCCACCGCCGGAAGGCTGTAGGGGGCAATATTTTCCCTTTCTTCTTCCGTACGTTTGGCAATTTTTGCCATGGTTGCCACCGCTTGTACAGGATATTTACCCACCGCCGTTTCATTGGACAACATAACAGCATCTGTACCATCAAGAATGGCATTAGCTACATCAGAAACCTCCGCACGGGTGGGACTAGGGCTATTTGCCATACTGTCGAGCATCTGAGTCGCCGTAATGATGGGGATGCCCAAACGATTAGCCGTACGAATTAAGCGTTTTTGTAAAATAGGTACGTCTTCAGCAGGTAACTCTACCCCCAAATCTCCCCTTGCTACCATTACTCCATCACATAAGGATAAAATTTCTTCCATTTGTTCGATTGCTTCGTGTTTTTCAATTTTGGCAATCACAGGGGTAGATTTTCCGGCACTAGCAATTAAGTCTTTAATTTCAAGAACATCTTGAGGATTGCGAACAAAACTAAGGGCAATCCAATCCACTTTTTGATCCAAACCAAACATCAAATCTTTTTTGTCTTTATCTGTCAACGCTTTAACGGAGAGATAAACGTTAGGGAAATTTACCCCCTTATTACTGGATAAGACACCGCCTACTACTACTTGACAATGGAGATCTTTATTTTCCTTATCAATCTTTTTAACAACCATTTCTACCTTGCCATCATCCAACAAAATTTTAGCACCTTCAGGAACTTCTTCGGCTAAATATTCATAGCTGATACAGGCTATTACGTCATTACATTCTACTTCTCGACTGGTGAGAATATAGCCATCTCCCTCTTGTAATTCAATCGAACCACATTCATATTTTCCTAACCTAATTTTTGGACCTTGTAAATCCTGCAAAATACCCACTGGACGATTTAGCTCATTTTCAACCTGACGAATTAAACGAATACTACTTTGATGAACTTCATGGGTACCATGGGAAAAGTTCAGACGAAAGGTATTTGCCCCAGCAAGGATCATTTTGCGCAAGGTTTCGGGGTTGCAACAACCAGGACCAACTGTTGCTACAATTTTTGTACGGCGGGAAAATTTCTCAGACATCACCTAATATTATCGATAGAATGTTAGACTAAGCGATTATATCACTACAATTGCTCGTGTTCAAAACTGTAATTAAAACTTTGAGTTTATATTGCTTTTCCATTAAGTTATGGTTATTATCAATGGGAATTTTTTGATGAGTATTGGTGAGATTTTTCCTGAAAATTTAAGTGTAATTTCGTTGATTTCAATTTAAGGGAAAGTAATTAAATATAGGATGTTGCGATGGTTTTATCCATCATCTTTTGATTTAGGTAATTGATTATAAGATTGTTCATAGGAAGATGATTTTTTTGATTTAAATAAACCAGTAATAAAATTCCAACCAGAAAAACCTAATTGACGACTAATGCGAGTCACTCCGGTGACAACTTCTTTATCTTGATTAACATTTAATTTTTCTTCTAGTAACTCTTTTAATTTTGTACTGGTTAAAGGACGATTTAAAACTCCTTTTTCTCCCAAAGAAATTGATCCTGTTTCTTCAGAAACCACCACGCAAACACAGTTTTCTACTAACTCAGTAATGCCCATGGCGGCTCGATGACGAGTACCTAGTCTTTTGGAGGCACTTTTTTCTGATAGGGGTAAAATAACGCTGGCGGAGACTATTTCTGAACCTCTAACGAATACAGCACCATCATGTAAAAGGGTTTTTGTTTGAAAGATAGTTTGTAATAATTCTTTGGTTATTTCGGCGTTTAATTGTACCCCGGGGCTTAAAAAAACTCTTTCTTCTAAGGTGTTAAATGTTTCAATTAAAATTAATGCACCTGTTCGATTTTGGGATAATTCTTTGACGGCATCAACTATTTCGTCAATGATCGTATCTTCTTTGGGAATTATGCTATCTGACTCCCAAAAAAATTGTATTTGTCCTCTGCCTATTTGTTCTAAAAAACGACGAAAATCTGATTGAAAAACAACGCCAATAGATAGAGAACAAATTAGTATTAGTTGTTGTAATAAAAAGCTAATTATTTGTAGTTTTAAAATGCGATCGCACATCAAATAAATAATAATAAGAAATAAGAGACCCCTTATCATTCTTTGAGCGCGACGTTCTTTAACAAGAATAGAAACTAAATAAAAAGAGAGACCAACTAAACTTAGATCAAGAAATAATTGCAAGAAAATCATTAAATTGTCAGGGAAAAAACCCGACCAAAACATTGACGTTTAACCCATTTTATTAGTTTATTTACCCAAAGCTAATCATAACTAACTATTAGTTTCTAAATCTTCAACCTTCTAACCATGGCAATTTTAATAAAAGTGAGGAAAGTATTAGGGATTAAGATTGCTTTATCTCTATTTTAAAATCTTTTCAAGCAAAGGATTTAAGCCCCTGCCTGAAAAAGTCACAAAAAAGGCTTAACACCCCTTTATATGAAAAGCAAAGTTAAACTAAACGACTAGGTAACAAGTCTTGTTTCACCAAATCTTCATAAGTTTCACGACGAATGATTAAGTTTGCTTCTCCCTCATTAACTAAAACTGCGGCAGGACGTGCTAAACGGTTGTAGTTAGAAGCCATGCTATAGTTATAAGCTCCTGTACTCAATACTACCAGAATATCTCCCGGTTTTGTTTGGGGAAGGTCAATATTTTTTACTAAAATATCTCCTGATTCGCAGTGTTTCCCCGCAATAGTTACGGTTTCAACATTGGCACAGGTCATTTTGTTAGCAATTACTACTTCGTAGAGAGATTGATAGGTAATGGGGCGAGGGTTGTCCGACATTCCACCATCTACGGAAATATAAGTTCTAACATTGGGTATAACTTTACGCCCACCCACAGTATAAGCGGTAACAGTGCTACTGCCAACCAAAGAACGTCCGGGTTCGGAAATTAGTTTGGGGAGGGGAATATCACGGTCTTGACAGGCTATGGTGACGGCTTTACAGACAGTCTGCACCCATTCTTCAATGCTCGGTGGATCATCTGATTCGGTATAACGAATTCCTAAACCACCCCCTACGTTTAATTCTTCCATTGGTAAGCCATAGTCAAGAGCTTTTTTGTACCAATCTGCTAACACTGCGGCTAAGTCGTTATGGGGTTGTAGTTCAAATATTTGTGAGCCGATATGGGCGTGTAAGCCGATGCAATTGAGAAATGGTTGTTCTTTTAGGAAGGTAAAAACTGCGTCTAGTTGATTGGCATCAAATCCAAATTTACTATCTATGCTTCCGGTGCGGATATATTCATGGGTGTGACATTCGATGCCGGGGGTAAGACGTACAAGGATAGAAACGGGGGTTTGTTTTGCCGCAGACAATCGGGCAAGGGTTTCTAATTCTAGCCAGTTATCTACCATTATTTTACACTGACTATCGATCGCCAATTCTAACTCAGCTACGGATTTATTGTTACCATGCAAATAGATTTTATTTTGGATTTTTTCTGTGCCTAAATCGCTCATTTCTAGGGCTTTTGTGGTAGTATATAATTCTCCTCCAGAAACCACATCAAAGCCAATTCCTTCACTGGCAAGGATAGATGCGATCGCCATACAACACCAAGCCTTAGAAGCATAGATAACTTGGGATTCCCCTTCATAAAATTGTTTAAAGGCATCTCGATATTGACGAGCGGAAATACGTAAAGTTTGCTCATCGACAATATATAAAGAAGTCCCAAATTTTTCAGTCAATTCTACCACGTCACAACCACCTATTTCTAAGTGATTTTGCCCATTAATGGTGGCACTTAGGGGTAATAATTGCTGATTAGGAGACAAGTTAGAGTTAAAAGGTTTAATAAATCTTTCCGATGTGTTTTTCTCAGTTAATAACATTTACGGTTTCAAGGTTATTCAAATAAATATAATATCTTTATTGTATATTACCAAGTGCTAGAGATTATTTGGGGTGTGTGGTAAAAAAGTATTTCTGCATTTTAACAATGGACAATTTATTTTAGAGTCATAAAAATCCCCCTAAAACCTTTTAGAATAAAACAATTATAAATAACATAAAGCACAAAACATAATGCTTAATTAAAAAATGGATAGTAACATAACAAATTTTATTATTTGCGGTGGCATTCATTCTCCTAAGCTAACTGACAAGTTTATTGAATCTATGCAAAGTTTTAGCCAGAACAACAGATTTGATAAATACTTCGTTTTTCCTACTAATAAATATCCCGCTTATGATAGTAAGAATATTTTAAATTTCATGGTTGAACTTGACTTAAAACCCCAATGTAATAACTTAATTTTTATGGCTTTTAGTGCAGGAGTTGTTGGGGGCATTGGAGCGGGAAGACTATGGCAAAGGAGGGGAGGAAAGGTTAGAGCTTTTTTTGCTTTTGATGGTTGGGGTGTACCTCTGATTGCTGATTTTCCCATACACTGTTTTAGTCATGATAATTTTACTCACTATACTTCTAAGTTTTGGGTTAGAAATCAAGAACATTTTTCTGCTTACCCCAGTGTATCCCATGAAACTATATGGCGATCGCCCTTCTCCTTAGATGGTTATTGGCACAAAAAAGATGGTACAAAACTGAAAAGTAATAGTGCTGAGTTTCTCAATTTTTGGCTTAATCAATATTTATCTTAAAATGCTAGAAAACTTTTTATCGTTTATATTTAAACCCCTTTGTCCATTATGTCAGCGCCACACTCATCATATCATTTGTGAATATTGTGAAAAAAAATTACTTAGTTGTAAATTATCTAATCCTCAAATAAGTATTAATCAAAACTATTTTCTCTTTGTTTGGGCTAAATATGACAATTATATAAAAAGAGCCATTTTTATATTTAAATATGATAAAGCTAAACAAATAGGAGATTTTTTTGGGCAAATATTAGCAAAAGAATGGCTAAAATATAATCATCTTACAAACAATAAAAATATTACCATAGTTCCCATTCCTCTCCACAATGAAAAACAAAAAGAACGAGGTTTTAATCAATCACAATTAATTGCTAACTCTTTTTGTCAAATCACAGGTTATCAACATCTGCCTAATCTTCTGGCAAGGGTTAAAAATACTGATGCTATGTTTGGGTTAAATGTCATGGAAAGACAAACAAATATTACTCAGGCTTTCAGCGTCGGTAAGGATTACTCAAAATTTAATCGTCAACATTCTGTTGTTATTTTAGATGATATTTATACCACCGGGGCAACAGTACGAGAAGCCATTAAAGTGTTAAATATTCTGGAAATTAATGTTATTGGTGTAATTGCGATCGCATCTAGCCTACAATCAATTGATAATGAAAAATAAGAATTTAAAAATAAATAGGTCTGCTGAATAAATCAAAAACCTTGACACTTATGATTTTAGACATACTACAAATACACAAAAATAACACTTTTTTGATAAAAAAAAAACAAAATTACAAATACTACACCCAGATGATAAAACCTCATAATTGTCCATTGTCAACTGTCTATTGTTAATTCTGCTAGTTATACTAAGGTAAATACATATATTCTTTTTTATAAAAAGGAAAAACAAAAAAATAGTATAATAAAAACAAAAGTAAAAAAAGTTTCTTTTTACTCTTGAACAAAATATAACAATCCTATTTAAATCGTGATAATCTCCTTGAAAAAAGGTAAATAGACTTAAAATTAAGATGAACATAAAAAAATAACACTGCAAATTTTCAGACATTAATAAATTATTTA
>PXEJ01000403.1 GCA_003566215.1 Cyanobacteria bacterium T3Sed10_376R1m
ATTGTCATTGGTGGAGGCTTAACTGGTTCAGCTTTAGCCTACGAGTTAGCAAAAAAAAAAGTTCAAGTTTTATTAATAGAAAAAAATCTTAATTTTGATAATGCAACAGCTTATAGTTATGGTGGTATTGCTTATTGGTGTGGTACTGATTCTTTAACTAATCAACTATGTGAAGAAGGCATCGAAATTCAACGCCATTTAAGTGAAGAATTAGCTATAGATACTGAATTTAGAGATTTAGATTTATTGTTTACTATCCCTAAGGAGAAAAATCCTGATGAGGTAGCCAAAAATTATCAAAAATTTAGAATAAAACCAGAATTATTAGATATTAAAAGTAGTTGTATCCTAGAGCCATTATTAAATCCTGAGTCAATTTCTGGTTGTTTGCATTTTCCCCATGGTCATGTTAATCCTCTAAAAGTTATTTTAGGCTACCAACGGGCTTTAAAAAAGTTAGGAGGTGTGATTGTTGAAGAAGAAGTTATTTCTTTAGCTAAAAAAGGAAGCAAAATTGTTGGATTAACCACTAATAAAAACAACTATTCTGGCGATAAAATAGTAGTGTCCAATGGAGCTTTTGCCCGTCAAATTTTACAAACAATCGGCATAAATTTTCCCCTTTATTTTACCCACGCCCAACTAATAAAAACTGCTGTCACTGAGCTAAAATTGCGTACCCTTGTTATGCCTAGCACCACATCTCGTTTTTTGATGGAGGAAGATGTAACTGCATTGACAAAAAACTCTATTTGGGAAAATCCTAGTAATAATTTACAAGGAGAAGTCCTAGAACCGGGTGCAATTCAATTTCTTGACGGTAGTCTTTGTTTAGGTCAAATCAGCCAAATTATTACAAATCTTCATGCTCCTATTGATGCTAAAAGCAGTGAAGACAAGATTCGAGGTGCGATCGCCCATTACCTTCCAGCACTATCCCAACTAAAGGGAAAATGGTACAACTGCCAAGTAGCCTTTAGTGGAACAAAATCATTTCAAATCGGCAAATTAGCCAAAATAGAAGGCTTATTAATGTTCTCAGGGTTCACCAGTCCCTTTGTTTTTGTGCCACCCCTAGCCCGAAAGTTCGCCCACTCCATCGCCAACCATCAGGAAATAGAGATACTAGAAGAGCAATAGATAATGAAAATAGGTAGGCGTTGTGCCACTATATCTACAAAAATGATACTATAAAAGAATTGTAAACAAATATTAAGGTTTATTTTAATGTCTCTATATTACATATTAGGAACACTAGGGGTACTAATAGTTATTGGTATCGTGGTATATTTAGCAACCCCCCGTAGTTTTGAATCTCCTGATACCGTAGCCAACTCCTATGATGAATGGACAGATGACGGTATTTTAGAATTTTATTGGGGTGAACATATCCATTTAGGACATTATGGCTCACCACCAACAAAAAAAGATTTTTTAGAAGCTAAAGCCGACTTTGTCCATGAGATGGTTAAATGGGGCGGTTTAGATAAATTGCCCAGTGAGATAAAATTATTAGATGTGGGTTGTGGCATTGGTGGCAGTACTCGCATTTTAGCTAAAAGTTACGGATTTGATGCCACCGGCATTACCATTAGTCCTAAACAAGTACAACGGGCAACGGAATTAACCCCCGAAGATGTTAGTGCTAAGTTTCAAGTGGACAATGCCCTGAATTTATCTTTTCCTGATAATAGCTTTGATGTGGTATGGTCCATAGAAGCTGGTCCTCATATGCCCGATAAAGCTAAATATGCTCAGGAAATGATGCGAGTTTTAAAACCGGGCGGTATCTTAGTCGTAGCAGACTGGAATCAAAGGGACGATCGCACTATACCCCTTAATGGTTGGGAAAAAGTAGTAATGCGTCAACTATTAGATCAATGGTCACACCCTTCCTTCTCCAGTATTGAAGGTTTTTCCGAACAAATTGCCGAAACGGGCTTAGTTGATGGTGAAGTTGTCACTGCTGATTGGACGAAAGAAACCCTTCCTTCTTGGTTAGACTCTATCTGGCAGGGTATCATTAGACCAGAAGGATTAATTCGTTTTGGTTTCTCTGGATTTATTAAGTCCTTACGTGAAGTGCCTACCATGTTATTAATGCGTGTTGGTTTTGGTGCTGGTTTATGTCGCTTTGGGATGTTTAAAGCTGTTAAATCTGCGACTAATAGTGAAGTTCAAGAAAATGCTACCTCCCAAGTAGTTAACGCTTAATGGGTCAATAATCCTAATCCCTCTTTTTACAGGAGGGAGTTTATTTGTGTTTTTCTCCCCTAATAAAATGTCAGAGCAAATTACAATTATCGGTGGTGGTATTGGCGGTTTAACCCTTGCCCTTGCTTTAGAACAAAAAAACATTGACTATCAATTATACGAACAAGCTCAATCTTTTGAGGCTTTGGGTTACGGCTTACAATTAAGTCCTAATGTGGTAAGGGTTTTTCGTCAATGGGGCCTTGAAAAAAACCTAGCCAAAATATCCCATCGCTGTTTTGGTTTTGAGCTAAGATCCTTTGAAGGGGATAATATCTTAGCTCGGTGGAAGCTAAATAGTGATGTACCCTATTATCAATGTCGTCGTGCAGATTTACATCAATTATTATTTAACTCTATAAAGGATCATCGTAAAATTCATTTTTCTCAACGGTTAGAAGGCTACGAACAGAAAAATAAGTTAGTACATTTGCACTTTACAAATCAAAATTCTTTAACGACTGGTGCATTGATTGGTGCGGATGGGGTGCGATCGCAGATCAGAAAAACTTTATTTCCCAGCTATAAAGCAGAATACGCAGGTTATAGTGCCTATCGAGCAATACTACCTTTTCAAGATAGTTATCAACCCTTATTAGGCAAAGCAACAGTGTGGATGGGAGAAAATCACCATGTAGTTGCCTATGCAAACGGTAATCAAGGGGAAAAAACCCAGTGGCTTAATTTAGTTTTAGTCTTAAAAGATTCTAACTGGCAAGAACAAGGATGGACAATACCGGCGAATAAGCAAGAAATTGCTCAAAATTTTAAAAACACATCTCCCCTGCTCAATGAAATCTTAAAAGAGATGATCTCCAATACCGAACCTTGCTACAAATGGGGTTTATTTACCCATAATCCCCTTCCCTACTGGTCTGAGGGCAAAACTACCATTTTAGGAGATGCGGCCCATCCCATGTTACCTTTTCAGGCTCAAGGAGCGGCAATGGCGATCGAAGATGCCTATATTTTAGCTCAATGTATTGCCCAAAAAAACACCATTGAAACAGCTTTTGGTAATTATGAAAAACTAAGGCTACGGCGCACCGCCCGGGTTCAACAAACCTCCCGAAATAATGCAGACATATTCCACGCTACAGGAATAAAAGCAATGGTTAGAAATTTAGGATTAGGACTAATTTCCTCCGTTAATGGTCAATTACTCAATCAAAAAACCGCTTGGATTTATAACTATGATGTAACCTCCCTATGGTCTTCTTGACATTTTTTTATTAAAATCTAAAAAAGCTACCCATGAACAATTTTAGTTGTAACTTATTTAGTAATCTAGGTACTTGTACATATTTTTTAGCAAACTATGGTAGATAAAAACGAAAGCGAATATTTCAAAGAGTATGAAGCAACTAGGGTTAGAGTATTAAGCGAAGCGTTGCCCTATATCCAAAAGTTTGCAGGACGTACCATTGTTGTTAAATATGGTGGTGCCGCCATGAAAGATGGTTCTCTCAAAGAGGGAGTTATTAGAGATATTGTTTTTCTTGCTTCAGTAGGGGTTAATCCTGTGGTCGTACATGGGGGAGGACCTGAAATTAATATTTGGTTAACAAAGTTGGGCATTGAGCCTCAATTTAAAGATGGTTTGAGGGTGACAGATGCTCAAACTATGGATGTGGTAGAAATGGTTTTAGTGGGGCGGGTTAATAAAGAGTTGGTGTCTTTGATTAACCGTGCTGGGGGTAAAGCTGTGGGAATCTGTGGCAAAGATGGTGATTTAGTCCAAGCCCGTCCTGTCAATAAGGATAAGGTAGGTTTTGTTGGTGAAGTCACCAACGTTGATAGTAGTCTAGTTCACTCTTTGGTGAAAAGTGGTTATGTTCCTGTTATTTCTAGCGTGGCGGCGGATTTGGATGGACAAGCACATAATATTAATGCGGATACGGTAGCAGGGGAAATTGCGGCGGCGTTGGGAGCTGAAAAGTTGATTTTATTGACCGATACTCCCGGTATTTTACAAGATTTTAATGATCCTTCGAGTTTACTTTATAAATTGTCTATTCAAGATGCTCGGGATCTTATCGATGAGGGAGTTGTTGGAGGGGGGATGATTCCTAAGGTTAGTTGCTGTGTGCGATCGCTCGCCCAAGGGGTAAAGGCGGCTCACATAATTGATGGGCGTATCCCCCATGCTTTACTTTTAGAAATTTTCACTGATGATGGGATTGGTTCAATGATTGTACCCTAGTCATGAAAGACGAAGAGGCTAAGGACACACAATTTATTTAGGCTCTGCTGAAAAATGCTACGGTGAGAAGAATTGATAATTGATAATTGACAATTATAAAGTTTTATTCTTTGGGTCTAGTATTTGTACTGTTAACTATTTTTGTGTATTTTTTGATAATCATAATATGCCTAAACCCTTAATACTTGTAGTTTTTGATTTATTCAGCAGAGCCTATTTAGTGTTATCTACAAATGTTTAAAATCTCCATCACCTTAGCTTTTCTTCAATCTTGGATTTGGTGTAATGGTAGTTCACATTGATGGATGATTGACAAAGGAAAGATTAACCACCTCCCCACTGACTCCGTTTACTGTCACTTGTAAGCCTAAGCCCCCCGCTTTAGTCCGAATGTAGCCGAGGGCAAATCCTCCTTCTTCTGTGTCAGTGTAGCTAGTGATTTTGCCGATTTTTTCTTCATTAATCATAATTAAGTTATTTTCTTCAGGATTAATTTTATCCTTTAGTTTTATTCCCCAAAGTTTTTGTTTTACTCCTTTATAGGTGTTTAATCTGGCTATGGTTTCTTGTCCAATATAACAACCTTTATCAAAGGAAATTGCCTCCCATAATCCAGTTTCTAAAGGGTTGTAGTCGGTGGTTAGTTCAGCGCTAGGTTTAGGTTTTCCCTGCAAAATTCTTAGTTTTTCATAGCCAATAGTACCCATGGGGGTAATTTTTTTTTGCGTCAGTTTTGTCCAGATTGTAGTATTTTTTTCTGGAGGAATAAGTAGGGTATAACCCGGAATTTGTAAACTACTATCTACCAGCAAAGTTAGTTCTACACCTTCTATTTGTAGGTGGTGATGATTAAATTTCTCGTCGTTTAACCATGATTTTTCTACCCACTCGGACAAAATTTCTCCCGCCTTATTACCAATTAAACTTAATATTGTATATTGTCCTGTAATATCTTCTAGTTTGACTTTATCAAAGGGAAAAATATAACGATCCATCCATTCTATTAATGGTTGATTTTGCTGAGGTGATGTTAATAATAATATTTCTTCTTCTTTGATTAAAACCGTTACTAAATCAATATTTCTTCCCGTAGAATTTACAAAAACTGTATTACAACCTTGACCACTTTTTAATGATTGAATTTTATTTGTGGTTTGGTTATGAATAAATGAAAGTCGATCTTCTCCCGTTACTCTGATGATGCCTGAAGAAGTGCGATCGCACATAATTGCTCCATCAAAAGCCTGTGTCATCGCAAAAGAATCATTATTAAAAGTTAAAGGCACATTTTCTGAAAATATTGCCCCATCAGCTTTTTGTAAATCTTGTAAAGTGGACATTATTAATAATATAAAAAAGCTACATAGTTCATCTTACAACAGTTTTTGACAACAATTAGGAGAGGATTTTTTCTTCTTTTATTTTCGGAAGGTGACAAAATAAGGTTATTAACCAATATAGAGCTAAAAGATTCTAAATAATTTCATGTTTATTGCTGTTCAGAAAGATTTTTTATTTCCACATCATCTATTTCAGTCTGTGAAACAAGTTTGTAGTGTTTTTCATCTTTACTCATGAAATAATGGTTTCTCATTTTTTCCTTCTGGGAATTACCTCCCTAGAGACTGCCCAATATTTTGAAGCCTTTTCCATATTGTATGTCATTAAATCAGTGGAAAGCTGACTGAGCTTTTTAATTTCTAATTGATTTGTATCCACGTCTAAATTTGTAATCACTTCATCCCCCAGAGCTTTGGCTAACATAGGTATAACGGCGTTACCTATTTCTCTAAAACCATGCCAAATCGTCTCGTGAAATAAAAACCAATCTGGGAAAGTGTGTAATCTAGCGG
>PXEJ01000245.1 GCA_003566215.1 Cyanobacteria bacterium T3Sed10_376R1m
ATTAAAAAACAGGATATTATAGAGCTATTAGAGAAAATATTAACTTATAAATTTACTGAATATAGTAGGGAGGAATTAGCAAAAATGTTTACCCTAACAGACTTCAAAAAAACCCGTTTTTATCAGGAAACCTACGCCGAAGGCAAAGCCGAGGGAAAAGCCGAGGGAAAAATGCAAGGCAAAGCTGAAGGCAAAATTGAGGCAAAAATATCTAGCATTCCTAACCTCATAAAACTAGGTTTAACCGTAGAACAAATCGCCCAAGCCCTCGAATTAGACCTTGAAACAGTCAAAAATATAGCTGGAAATGAATAAAATTAACTTCTAATGGGGAGTGTGGCTACATTAATCTCTGATTTGCTCCTCCCTAGCCTTAATAAGAGAGGAACTTAAGTAAAACTATGAAAACCGACTCTATCTTTTACGAACTTTTTTTAAATCTTCCCGATAGCCTATTTTCTCTGCTCGGATTATCCCCCGAATTAGCAAAGGAATATGAATTTACATCTCAAGAATTAAAACAACTAGCCAAAAGAATAGACGGGCTTTTTCTTCCCTTAAATAACGATAAACCTATTTATTTTGTCGAGGTACAATTTCAAAAAGATGATAGTTTATACCATCGCCTATTTACAGAGATATTCACTTATTTAGGTCAATATAAACCCTCCCAAGAATTTAGAGCCGTAGTACTATGGAGAAAAAAGAGCTTAGATATTACTTTACCTCCCTATTATAAAATCTTCCAAGATTTGGGCATACTAAATATAATCTATCTTGATCAACTAGATCTAACCAATACCGAGAGCCTTGGAGTAGAAATAATGAAATTAATTGTCGCTCCTCAAAATCAGGCAAAAAGTCAAGTAGAAAAACTTTTTTCTTTGGCTCAAACTGCTACCGATTCAACCACAAAAAAACGAGATATTATAGAACTATTAGAGAAAATATTAACCTATAAATTTACTAACTATTCTAGGGAGGAATTAGCGAAAATGTTTACCCTATCAGACTTCAAAAAAACCCGTTTTTATCAGGAAACCTACGCCGAAGGAAAAATGGAAGGCAAAGCTGAGGCAAAAGTATCTAGCATTCCTAACCTAATAAAACTAGGTTTAACCGTAGAACAAATTGCCCAAGCCCTTGAATTAGACCTTGAAACAGTCAAAAATATAGCTGGAAATGAATAAAATTAACTTCTAATGGGGAGTGTGGCTACATTAATCTCTTAAAGCGTTCGGGTAGTAGTTCACTAACAAGAGTTTCAGCGATTTTGATGGCATTGACCTAAAGTCTTTACCCTGACTCAATTTCAATCTATTTTTACCTTAAAAACTTTCAAAGTACCGCTAAGGTAAGAAAAAGGATAATAAGCTTTGGAGGCAAAAACTGATTTTTGAAACACTATTCTTTTTGTTGATTTTGATGACGATTACCTAAAGATAAGACAACTTCGGGCATTATATCATTAGATGCGATCGCACCTGGGCTATGATGTTCATAAACTTCAGCCATAGGTAACCTAACCGATGATACCTCTTGAGGATCATGATTTGGTAATAACTTAATGAAAAATAGAGGTAATAAACTAGATAAATTAGTAATCAAAAGTAACAACCAAAGATTAGTAAAATCTGTCTCAGTTACCCCCAACCAACTGGTTAACAAAGCCCCTAACTCATGGGAAACCAATCCAGCAAAATTCCAAATGGACATCAACAGAGCGAAAAAACTCGCCTCAATCCCTTCAGGGCAAAGACGGGCAGACAATACTAATACAGGCATAAAGGCAATTTGCCCCATCACCGTCAAAATAAGACTATCTCCCAAACTAAACCAATGATCATCAATGCCTAAGGTACGGTTAAAATGAGTAACTAAAATTAAACTCGTCATCCCCAACAAAGAAGATAACACCACACTCCAACCAAGCATCACTCGAAAAGAAATTTGTTTTAACCATTTTTGATAACAAAAAACCCCAATTAAAGCCGCAACACTGGTAACAAGCCTGACTCGTCCCAAAAATTCTGCCTGAAATCCCAACTCGTTAGTGGTAAAAAAGAAAAAAGCAGAATCCGCACTAGGTGTACCTTGCCATAGGGCAATAAATACTACAGGGGCAAGGATAGACTTTTGTTTTAAAGTTTTCCATAGCTGTTTAGTTTGTTGTAAAGCTGAAAGATTTTCTTTTTGATCATCAACGGGATTTTCAATGATTAACCATGCCACAGCTACTACAATTAAAGGGAAACAGGCGGTAACTAAAAATACTTGACTAGCACTAAAAAATTCTAGTAATAAACCACTAAAATAAGCGGTGATAATACCCCCCAAAGCAGAGCATCCCCAAGTAACAGATTGTAATGAACCAGCGGTTTCCAAAGACTCGTTTCTTGCCCTTTCCACCACCACAGAATCCACAATAACATCACTCATGGCAACCGAAAGAGAAGTCATTAAAATAGCAACGGTGGCACTCCAAGCACTATTAACAATGGTAGCTAAACTAAGCCATGCGATCGCACCTATAAATCCTGATAAAACCAGATAACTACGACGACGATAGGAAAATAAAGGCTTACTATCACTAAAAAAACCAATAATAGGCTTTGTTACCCAAGGAATAGCCGCTACTCCCATCATTGCAGATACTTGGGCAGGGGATAGCATTAACTCATCCTTGAGGAAAAAACTAACCGCCAACCGCGCCAAACCTAAAATACCTTGGACAAAATATACTGTTAAAATTGCACCCAGCTCAGGTGTAAGGGTATTACCGAATAAAAATTTTTTTTCAATAAACTGCTTAATCTTTGCTGGTTGATAAATATTAATAAACATAAACTATTTTTAAGTTTTATTACTTAATACTATTTTAACTATATGTCGTCAAGAATTCCCTATTCTTCTATAAGGTAGGGATGAATTAGCGACCCACAAAATAAAGTCCGATTAGGACATTTCCCCAAAAGTAAAATCTTATACTATATTATGTTTATTGATAATACTAATTAGTGTTAAAACTATGCACAAGGCTATAAAAGTTAGATTGTACCCTAAGAATAGCCAATCACAGCAACTTAGCCAAAACATGGGCTGTGCTAGGTTTTGGTATAACTATGCTTTGAATTTGTGTAATGAGACTTATAAGGCAACGGGTAAAGGATTAACTCAAATAGCACTAAATAAATATCTTCCTATTCCAAAGAAACAAGAGGATACAGAGTGGCTTAAAGATTGTTATTCGCAAGTGTTACCGTAAGCAACCCTCAACCTCACAAAAGCATTTAAGAGTTTCTTTGAGGGTAGAACAAAATACCCTCGATGTAATAGAGGACGCAAGAAATCTACTACTGCGCTAGTTTCTGGGTAGGAAGCCTACACCAAATCAAAGATTATGGTGTGTGGTAGTTCACGGGAAAGAAATTTATCGATGGGATTGCTATATTATAATTAATCGTCATTTTAAATCCATGGAATTAGTTAATTTTCGCTTGAAGGCAAAAAGTCTTACTTTAAAAAAATCCGTTACTAATCCTTCTAGTGTTTCTCGCCGAAATGAGGAAAAACTCCTCACCGTTGGACAAAAGGATCAACCGATTATGATTCTGATTCTGATCAGTCTATTTTTTTTTGGTGCGATCGCAACTAGACTGGCTTATTTACAATTGGTACAGGGGGAAGAATACGCTCAAAAAGCTAATAGTAATCGAACAAAAATTGTTCCCCAAGCCCCCGTAAGAGGAAATTTATTTGATCGTAAAGGCAGAGTTTTAGCAACCACTCGCCTTTCCCACTCTGCCTATTTATTACCTAGAGTACAAATTCAAGAAAATTGGCCAGAAATAAAAGAAACCCTCGCCTCTATTTTAAAAATGTCTCCCGAGGAGTTACAAACTAAAATATCCGCCGAAAACTTTGACACCCCTACCCTTGTAAAAATTGGTCATAACCTTACTCCCGGACAAATTACCGCCATCGAAGAAAATCGCCACATATTAGCAGATGTAGAGATTAACATTGATACGGTGAGAATGTATCCTCACAATAGATTAGGTTCTCATGTTTTAGGCTATACCAGGGAAATTGACCCTCAAGAATTAGAAAAACTGCGTCCTGAAGGTTATCGTATGGGGGATGTAATCGGTAAAATGGGAGTAGAAGCCGGTTTAGAATCACAATTGAGAGGAGAATGGGGCGGAATTTTACTCGAAACCGATGGGGCAGGAAAAGTTGTTCGTAAAATGGGGGTTCAAGAAGCAAAAGCAGGAAAAGATATTACCCTTGGGTTAGATCTCGATTTGCAGAGGGTAGCAGAACAGGCATTGGGCGATCGCCAAGGAGCCGTAGTTGCCCTTGATCCTCGTGATGGTCAAGTTTTAGCCATGGTTAGCTATCCGAGATTCGATCCTAATATTTTTTCGGGAAATATTACCGACGAAATATGGCGAGAAGTTCAAGGACAGGGAAATCCTTTTATCAACCGTGCCATTATGGGCTTCCCCCCAGCCTCTACCTTTAAAATTGTAACAGCCGCCGCAGGAATGGAAACCGAGAAGTTTCCTCCCAATACTGTACTCCCCACCTATGCCTACCTAAGAGTTGCTGGTATGGCTCTAGGAGAATGGAATCGAGCAGGATTTGGACCTATGAACTACATCAGATCCATGGCTTGGAGTAGTAATACATTTTATGGGCAAATCGGTCGTGGGGTGGGGGGAGAAAACTTAATTCAATGGTCAAGAAACTTTGGTTTTGGCAGTAAAACAGGTATCGAACTCCAGGAAGAAACCCCCGGGTTGATTGCCGATAACCAATGGAAACAAAGACGGTTTAACACTGATTGGAACCAAGGGGACACCATTAATATGTCCATCGGTCAAGGGTTTACCCTTGCTACCCCATTGCAAGTTGCCATGATGTTTGCCGTACCAGCTAACGGTGGTTATCGTGTTGTTCCCCATTTACAACATGATCCTCAAACCTACATTGAAAAGCGCCATAATCTGAATATGAAACCCGAAACCATTAGCACCCTTAGACAAGGTTTAAGGGCTGTAGTCACAAGCGGTACAGGGGGCAGATCTGCTTTACCCAATGTTCCTGTAGCTGGAAAAAGTGGTACCGCAGAAGCACCTCCCGGAAAATCCCATGCTTGGTTTGGGGCTTATGCACCCTATGATAATCCTTCGATCGTGGTGGTTGCCTTTGTGGAACACTCTGGGGGAGGGGGCGGAGCTACGGCTGCGCCTATAGTTCAAGAGGTTTTAGAGCAATATTTTCGCTAACTTGAGTTATTTCCAGCTAACTTGAGTTATTTCGGTTTTAACATGGGTACCGAGATTAAACACTTCATGGACTGCTTTAAGGGCTTGAACTCCCTGAGATTTGGCTACCACACAGCTAATTTTAATTTCTGAGGTGGTAATCATATAAATGTTGATTTTTTCTTGGGCAAGGGAAGCAAAAAACTGAGCCGCTATGCCGGGGTGTCCTACCATGCCTGAACCGACGATACTTACTTTGGCTATGTCTTCATCAACAATTACCTCTCTAAATTTGAGAGTTTCTTTGAGTTCGTTGATAGCATTAACAGCGAGTTTGGCATCGGATTGGGCAACGGTAAAGGCAATATCACGCATGGGGATATTGTCCACAAGGCGACAACGTTGGGATTGAATAATCATGTCAACGCTGATATTTTTTTGGGCTAGGACAGTAAATATTTTGGCTGCCATGCCGGGGATGTCGGGTACGAATAAGATGGCTACTTGGGCTTGGTTTTGGTCTAGGGCAACTCCCCTGACGGGAACAAGGGTTGACTGTTGGGGGTTGTTATCTGAGTAGGTAACGTTGGAGCTTTCAATATTAAAGGTTTGGCAGAGAGAGGCGATCGCACGATCGCACTCATCTTGATTTACAATACAACTAACTTTCACCTCTGAAGTAGAAATCATTTGAATATTAACCCCTGCATCGGCTAACCCCCTAAACATCTGTGCCGCAATCCCCGGCCGTCCAATCATTCCAGCCCCGGCGATGGCGATTTTAGCAATTTTTTGCTCTACTAAAATATCCGTAGTACCGTTTTCATCAAGGATAGGGGCAATGGCATTTGCCACCGCTTCGGCATGGGGTAACATACCCTTAACCACCGTAAAAGCAATATCATTACTGTTCCCCTCATGGATAGACTGAATAATTAAATCCACATCCACATCCTGACGAGCTATTTCACCGAATAGTTTTGCGGCTACCCCCGGGCGATCGGCAA
>PXEJ01000272.1 GCA_003566215.1 Cyanobacteria bacterium T3Sed10_376R1m
ATGTTATTGGTGTAATTGCGATCGCATCTAGCCTACAATCAATTGATAACGAAAAATAAGAATTTTAAAATAAATAGGTCTGCTGAATAAATAAAAAACCTTGATACTTATGCTTTTTGAGATACTACAAATACACAAAAATAATCCTTTTTTGATCAAAAAAGTACAAAATTACAAATACTACACCCAGATAATAAAACCTCATAATTGTCCATTGTCAACTGTCCATTGTTAATTCTTCTAGTTATACTAGGGTAAAATAAATATATAGCGTTTATTAAAAAGTAAAAACAAAAAAATAGTATAATAAAAACAAAAGTAAAAAAAGCTTCTCTTTACTCTTGAACAAAATATAGTAATCCTATTTAAATCGTGATAATCTCCTTGAAAAAAGGTAAATAGACTTAAAATTAAGATGAACATAAAAAAATAACACTGCAAATTTTCAGACATTAATAAATTATTTATTAAATAATAAAAGTTAATTATATTGCATTATCTTAAATATAATTGTTTGTTATTCGTTATTTCAAAAAAAAATAGCATCCGTGAATAAAAAAAATATACTATCGAGTCACCCTGTGGTAAGTAATAATTTTATTACCGTAAATTTAGATACCACATTATTAGAAGTAGTAGAAACTCTTAGTCAAAGCACCACTGAATATGAAAAAGCTATAAATACTAAAAACCATAAACAAAATCATCATTTTAGTTGTGCATTAGTAATTAATAACAATCGATTAGTCGGATTAATCACCGAACGAGATATTGTCAAACTTTCAGCCAAACATTTATCTTTAGAAAAATTAGTAGCAGCGGAGGTGATGACAAGAAAATTAATTACCTTTCAAGAAGAAAAATTAGGTAGTATTGTTGAGTTAATAGACATTCTAAAAACCAATAATATTAGACATTTACCTGTGTTAAATTCCCAAGGAAATGTGATGGGAATTGTTACCCCCGAAACTATTAGAGCTAAGTTACAGCCATTAGATTTACTCAAACACCGTTATGTTGAGGATGTGATGCGCCGCAATATTATTTGCAGTACACCCCATCAAACAATACGTAATTTAGTAGGCTTGATGGCAGATAATAAAATTAGTTGCATTGTCATAGGGGAAGTTGAAAAAAACAATCTTAAGAAGCCAGTGGGCATCATCACAGAGAAAGATATTGTACGCTATCAAGCCTTAGGATTAGATTTGAGTATATTGACGGCTAAACAGTTGATGACTAAACCATTAAAAGTTATCAGAACTGATGCTTCTTTGTGGGATGCTAATGAGTTAATGAAAAATCTTGGTTTTCGTCGTTTGGTGGTGGTGGATGACCATGGTTATTTATCGGGAATCATAACTCAAAGTAGTATTTTAGAAGGAATTGAACCTAGAGAGTTACAAGATATAATTACAGTTTTAGAGACACAAGTGGCGGTTTTGGAATCGGAAAAAACTCAGCTACTAGAACAAATTGTTGAAAAACAAAGGGACAATCTTTTGTTTGCAGAAAAAAGACATCAATTATTATTAGATCTTGCCTTGCGAATTCGTTCATCTTTAAATTTGCAAACCATTTTACAAACAGCAGTAGATGAAGTTCGTGGGTTGTTACAGGTGGAGAGGGTTGTCATTTTAAAGTTTCAAGAGAATTGTCAAAATTGTTTGATAGTGGAGTCTATTGAAGATGATCCTTTTTCTCTGGTGAATCGAGAGGTTTGGGATGAGTGTTTTAATGATTTAGGCGGAAACTATACTAAACCTTTTCCCCCTAAGGCAATTGATGATATTTATGATTGTGGTTTAAGTTCTTGTCATATAAAGTTATTAGAAGACTTTGGGATTAAGGGAAGTTTGGTGATTGGTTTAGTAGTTAATGGGTATTTATGGGGATTATTAATTGCTCATAGTTGTGGTGGTGTGCGTCATTGGGAATCCTCTGAGATTAATTTTTTGGAGGAGTTGTCGGTTCAATTGTCCATTGGTATTCAACAGTCTTCCCTCTTGAATCAGGTTAAAAAGGCTAGTATCGAGTTAGAGGATAAAATACAACAAAGAACGTTTGAATTAACTTGTCTGGAGAATGACTATCAAAGGGAGTTAATTAAATCCCTTGAAATTCAAAGGGAGTTGAAAAAGGAACTCGATCAGCGTTTATTGTTAGATAAAATTACTGATAAAATTCGTCAAAGTCTTAATCCCGATGAGATTTTTGCGACTGCCGCCCAAGAAATTGGTAAGGCTTTTGGGGTTAATCGTTGTTTGATTCATCTTTGTTTGTCTAAACCTGAGTATAATATTCCCCTTAAGGCTGAATACTTGAATGGTGATTATCCTTCTACGGTTTCGGTTTTTTGGCCGGTGCATGACAATCCTCATTTTCAAAAGTTGATTAGCCAAGAAGTAGCCGTTCCATCGGATAATGTTTATGAAGATTCTTCGTTGAATATGGGTTCGTTATGTAAGGATCTTGATATTAAGTCTATGTTAGTTATTGCTACTTTTTATCAAGGTAATCCTAATGGTGTTATTTGTTTACATCATTGCGATGAATTTCATCATTGGACTAGGGAGGAAGTTGAATTATTAGAGGCGGTTGCGGGACAGTTAGGAATTGCGATCGCCCAATCGAACCTTTTAAAGAGAGAAAAACAAAGATTAAATCAATTAGCTTTAAAAAATAAGGAATTAAAACTAGCAAGACAGGAAGCGGAGTTTGCTAATCGAGCTAAAAGTGAATTTTTAGCCATGATGAGTCATGAAATTCGTACTCCTATGAATGGGGTTATTGGGATGACCAATTTATTAGCACAAACAAATCTTGATTCTCAACAAGAGGATTTTGTCCAAACAATTCATCATAGTGGAGAAATTTTATTAATCATAATCAACGACATTTTAGACTTTTCTAAAATTGAATCGGGAAAACTAGAGCTAGAAAAAATTTCTTTAAATTTATTAGCTTCTATTCGTACGATTATTGATTTAATCAATTTTGAAGCAATCAAAAAAGGAATTAATTTAAATTTTTCCTATGATGAGGATATACCTCAAAATTTTATAGGTGATGTGACGAGAATTAAGCAAATTTTACTGAATTTATTGAGTAATGCTTTAAAGTTTACCCATCAAGGGGAAGTTCATCTTAGGGTAAGTGGTCAAAATATCAATAGTCAAACCAATGAATATGAGTTAAAGTTCACTATTAAAGATACTGGTATTGGTATTTCTAAGGAAAGACAAGATAAAATTTTTCAACCTTTTTCTCAGGGAGATAATTTTATCACCCGTAATTATGGCGGTACGGGATTAGGTTTAGTAATTAGTAAAAGTTTAGTAGAAGTAATGGGGGGTAAACTATGGTTTGAAAGTCAAGAGGGAGTTGGTTCAACTTTCTATTTCACCATTAAACTTTTAGAGGATAAGCATAATACTATTCGTGTTACGAATAATTCTTTAAAAAATAAGTTCGTTTATCAAAAAAATAATCTTAAAATCCTTGTGGCTGAGGATAATCAAGTCAACCAAAAGGTCATTATTTTGACCTTGAGAAAATTGGGTTACACTTGTGACATCGTTAACGATGGTTCAGAGGCTATTGAAGCGGTTAAAAATGTCGCCTATGACATAATTTTTATGGATGTACAAATGCCTAATATGGATGGACTACAGGCAACTGGGTGGATTCGTAAACATTTACCACAACAGCCTTACATTATCGCTATGACTGCTAATGCCATGGAGGGCGATCGCCAAATCTGTCTTAATGCTGGTATGAATGATTATTTAACAAAACCCATCAAACTAGAGGAATTGAAAAGGACTTTTAATCAAAATTAAACACAAGGGGAGTGTTAAACCCCTTGCATTTTTGCTAAGAAAATTGAGGAAAAAATTTCCACCAATAATTAACCTTTTTTACGGGGTGCAACAATACCAATGATATTCTTGTTAGGATCATCTTCAACTTTGATCCCTTCAGGTAAGACTAAATCAGCCACTTGGAAAGTTTTACCAATGTCCACATGACTAATGTCCATTTCCAAAAATTGAGGAATGTTATTAGGGAAACAACGAACTCTAACTTCTGTAACCATTTGTTCCATAATCCCCCCCTGCTTAATACCAACGGAAGCACCAACAATTTTCAAAGGAACAACTACCTCAACTTCATTATCTCCAGAGGGACAGAAGAAGCTAATGTGGTGTAGAGTTCTTTTCCAAGGATGAGTTTGAACTTCTCTAATTAATACTTGACCATTCCAAGAAATTTCAGGAACAGTCATTTCTACTAAGGTATTGTTGATAGAAGCCTTTTTGAGTAAAGAAAGAGCTTCTTTATGACCTAATACCAAGGAGACAGCTTGTTCTCCATCATGGCCATATAAGTTGGCAGGTAAAAAACCTTCACGGCGCAAAGCCCGGGGTTTACTACCTTCTGGTCTAGTTTTGCATTCTAATGTAACTTGCATTTTTTTACCGATTTAATTATAAATTTTATATGTTGATAATTTACAAAAGAAAAATAGGACGGGGTTAATTTTGGGACGATTTTTATAATAACCAAAATATTGTGAACCTGATCTACTCTTGTAGAGGGTTAACACTGGCATTAAGTAACGCTCTTTTTGGTCCATGAATAGGATCTTCTACTATGATAGTTTGATCTCTACTTGCCCCTAAAGACACGATCGCAATGGGTAAATCCATCAAATCTGCTAAAAATTTAAGATAATTTAAAGCATTGGCCGGTAATTCTTCTAAGGTACGACATTCAGTGGTGGACTTTTGCCAACCGGGTAAGGTTTCGTAAACTGGTTTGCAACGGGCAAATTTATTAGCGTGGGTAGGTAATTCATCGATGGTTTCTCCATCCACTTCATAGGCTACACATACTTTAATTTCTGGCAATTCGTCCAAAATATCTAGTTTGGTCACCGCTAAACAATCTAAACCGTTGATTCTAGCTGCATATCGTCCGATTACAGCATCAAACCAACCACAACGACGACGGCGGCCGGTAGTTGTACCAAATTCAGCTCCCCTATCTCCCAACAAAATACCAATCTCATCTTCTAATTCCGTGGGGAAAGGCCCTTCTCCTACACGGGTAGTGTAGGCCTTGGCTACACCGATGATGCGATCGATAATAGTAGGACCTACCCCGGCACCAACACAAGCTCCTCCTGCAATAGGATTAGAAGATGTTACATAAGGATATGTACCGTGATCTAAATCTAGTAATGTTCCTTGAGCACCTTCAAATAAAATGTTTTTCTTATTTTTTACCGCTTGATTGATTTTTAGAGAACTATCTATTACGTAGGGTCTTAACCTATCAGCATATTCTAAATATTCTTCGATCACTTCCTTTGCGTTTAAAGGAGGTAAATCATAGAGCTTTTCGAGAACTGCGTTTTTATAGTTTATAGTCCATTCTAGCTTGTCGGGATGGCGATCGCCATTAATCAAATCCAACATTCTAATCCCAATTCTTTCCGCTTTATCGGAATAAGTAGGGCCGATGCCTCTGCCTGTCGTACCAATTTTGTATTTACCTCGTTTTTCTTCTGCCGCTTGATCTAAAATACGATGATAAGGCATCGTAACATGGGCAGTTTGTGAGATAAATAAATTATCAGTAGAAACCTTAAGATCAATTAATTGATCAATTTCTTCCAATAATTCTTGAGGATCTATCACAGTACCAGAACCAATAATACATTGAGTCTCAGGGTATAATATCCCTGATGGGATTAAATGTAATTTAAAGGTTTGATCGTTTACGACCACAGTATGCCCTGCATTTACGCCTCCTTGAGAACGCACCACGACATCCGCCGATTTACTGAGTAAATCCGTAATTTTTCCTTTTCCTTCATCGCCCCATTGGGCGCCTATTATAATAACGTTAGCCAAGAGTTTATTAGTGCTAAACTTCACACAAACTATTATTATCGCAGTTTAGCTTCTTTATGTCAAGTTTTTTTATGAATAGTTTAGCTAAAAAGGCTTTTTTACGGCTAATATAAAATAATTGTAAAAATCTATAAAATTTATTTATATATGGAATGGACCTCACAAGCGCAAGAAAAATTAAAAGAAATTCCTTTTTTTGTGCGCCCGGCAGCGAGAAAAAAAATTGAAAAATTTGCTAAAGAAAATGACATAACAACTATTACCGTAGAAGTTTATCAACAGGCAAAAGCAAAGTTCAATTAATAAGTAGGAAAAGTATTGGACTGATTCTGGAAAAGTTGAATAAATAATGAAT
>PXEJ01000136.1 GCA_003566215.1 Cyanobacteria bacterium T3Sed10_376R1m
CTTTTTCAGCAAAGCCTAAGTAATCTAAGAGATATTTTAGTTAAGATCAAAGTAATCGTTAGGCTTATGGGTTTTTATGAACGTTCAGGAAAAAGATATAAAGACAAAAACTGTTTATAAAGATAATTTTATGGATCGCCTATTTATTGGCTTTTTATCGAACAAAATGGCTAAAGCAATAGATAAAAAGACTCATTTAAAAGGTTATGATCGCTTTGTGGAATTATCACGGCAGATGATGGTGGGGCGGGATGGCAAACAACAACAAGAATTGGTTGCCCAAGTTTTACACTCTGTTGTGCCTTCCCCAGTTTTGTCATTGTTGCGGCGTTTCATACCTGCTAATAAGTGGATATATGAATCAAATGCTTGGTTTGCTAAAACTTTTTTTGTTTGGTTGGTGGGAGAGTGTGAGTTAAAAGAAGTTGAAATAACTAATAAAAATGGAAAACTAGAGCCTCAACTTAGTGGAGTAAACATTAAAAAATGTCGTTACCTCGAAGAAAGTGGCTGTGTGGGAATGTGTGTAAATATGTGTAAACTACCTACTCAAAAGTTTTTCACAGAATCATTTGGTATTCCCTTAACCATGACTCCAAACTTTGATGACTTTAGTTGTGAAATGATTTTTGGTCAAAATCCTCCCCCCTTTGAAGAAGAGGAAGCATCCCGACAACCTTGTTTAGGTAGCCACTGCCCCACGGCAAAAATTCTTAACTCTGTTTGCCCTAAATTGTAAAAAAGACTTGCGATCAACCTATAACCGTAACCGAACTCTATTTAGATCGGTTAGCACTACTAAATGCGATCGTCAACATATTGCAATAAAACTTTACATAAGTTAAGATATAGATGTAGTCAAGCAGGAGAGCTTGAAAAAATGGCAATCTTAATATCATTATTTATCATCGGCTGGTTAGCAGCATCATTAATCGGTACCCAGGCTTACTTCTTAGGTGAGCAAACTAAAACAATTCACGAGCGCAACTGGAACTCAGATTCCTTTGATCAACTAGCAAAATCTTTTACAGGAAAAGATACAGATTATTTAGTTCGTGTACCTGCTTACAATACCGATGCTTTTAGAGTAAGTCAGTCTCGCTAAAAAATACTTTCGTAAAGGTCTTAACTGTTACTAATTTTGAAGTATTGCCTTTAGCTTTTTGGGAAATTATGCTGGGGCAGTGTTCAAAAAAACAAGAGAAAAAGTTGGTCACATAAGATAATTCATGTTATCTTATATTTATAAAGCAATAAAAAACCGTTCAGGAAGAAAGGAGGTGATGCCCATGAGTGATAGTAGTAAATTTATGGGTTCAATGGCCGGTATTAGTAAACTGAGTGCTGAGGCTATTCTTTAGGATAGACATATTATCAAAAAGTTTCACTCAGCAGTTATACGACTGCCTTCCGGAGAACCCCAAAAATTAAAAAAGCCTTTAAAATCCCCCAGTGGGAATTTAAGGGCTTTTAACTTTTTGATTGACTTCTCCACGCATTAAAATGACCTGGATTCTAAGCAGAATTGATTCTTCAACGTTCGTGCTGCCACCCGTTAAAACAAGTGGCTATTTCTCACTCATTTTCTAGGTATGATTTATTTTTAATGGTCACTCTGCTACAAGATAATTAAACCAACTATTTAAACTATCTAACTGCTGACTAGCTTTCATTGCACCTAAACCTCTGACAATTACTTTATTTTTGCCATAAACAAAACGACTATGTAAATGCTTAGGCAATTTTTCCTTTAATAATAACCAAGCAGGTTCTTGCATTGGAGTTTCCAAAACTACATTTTGCTTACCTTCGAGTTTGATACGAGAAAAACCAATAGACTTTGCTTTTTGCTTTAATTGTGCCACCTGCAACAATTGCTTGGCAGGGGCAGGAATTTCCCCATATCTATCCAACCAATCCCTCTCAATTTGTGTAATGTCCCGTTGACAAGTAACAGTAGCTACCGCCCGATAAGCGTCCATTTTTTGCTCCATATCAGCAATGTAACGGTTAGGAATAAATGCCGTAAGGGTTAAATCTATTTGAGTGTCTTCCACCGTAGGGATTTCTTGCCCCTGAATTTCGTTGATAGCCTCCTTTAACATCTCCGTGTACATCTCAAAACCAATGGCTTCCACCTGCCCCGATTGTTCAGCACCCAAAAGACTACCAACCCCCCTTATTTCCATATCCCGCATGGCGAGGTGATACCCTGAACCTAATTGGGAAAACTCCTGTAATGCTCGTAAACGTTTCCTTGCGGTATCTGAGAGAGTTTGATTTTCGGGATATAACAACCAAGCATGGGCTTGAATGCCCGATCGCCCGACGCGCCCCCGAAGCTGGTACAATTGAGCTAAACCAAATTTTTGGGCATCCTCCACAATAATAGTATTCACCCTCGGAATATCTAGCCCCGACTCAATAATAGTGGTACAAATCAGTAAATCCGCATCACCGTTATTAAAACCTAACATAGTTGACTCCAATTCCCCCTCTGGCATCTGTCCATGGGCAATACCGATACGCAAACTAGGGATCATTTTTTGTAGCATTTCCACCACCTTATCCATACCCTCGATACGGGGTAAAACATAAAAAACCTGTCCCCCTCTATCCAACTCATTGCGAATGGCAGTGCGAATTATGCCTTCATTAAACGCTCCGATGTGAGTTTTTATGGGGCGACGGCTAGGGGGTGGGGTGGTAATCAAACTCATTTCTCGTACCCCAGAAATGGACATATAAAGAGTTCTCGGAATTGGTGTTGCACTGAGGGTAAGCACATCAACGGAGGTTTTCATTGCTTTAATTTTCTCCTTTTGATTAACCCCAAATCTTTGTTCTTCATCTATTACCAATAAGCCTAAATCTTTGTATTTAATTGTTTTGCTTAAAAGTTGATGAGTACCTACTACCACATCTAATTCTCCCGTAGCTAATTTTTGAATAATTTCCTTTCTTTCGGAGGCAGTACGGAAGCGATTTAATAAGCCTATATTAATAGGATAGGGAGAAAATCTTTCTAATAATGTATGGTAATGTTGTTGGGATAAAATAGTAGTGGGAGCTAAAAATGCTACTTGTTTATTACCTGCTGTAATAACTTTAAAAATTGTCCTAATTGCCACCTCGGTTTTACCAAAACCTACATCACCACATACTAAACGATCCATGGGGCGATCGCTCTCCAAATCTCTTTTTACATCCTGAGTTGCCTTTAATTGATCTGGGGTAGGTTCGTAGGGAAAAGAGTCTTCTAACTCCCTTTGCCAAGGAGAATCTTCGGGATAAACAAAGCCATTTAATTTCGCCCTTGTGGCATATAATTTAATCAAGTCCACCGCCAACTTTCTGATAGATTTACGAGCTTTATTTTTAAGATTATTCCACTCTTTTCCTGTCAGTTTATATAATCTTGGAGGCTTACCATCACTAGAACGATAACGGGTCAAAACCTCCAAATTTTCTGCAGGTACTCGTAAAATACCATCAAGATATTTAATTACTAAATACTCACGACTAGCTAAATTTTCTAACTCAATAAATTGCCCAATACCATGGTGTTTATGAACAACAAAATCATTAGGTCTTAACTTGTCTAAATCAACCTGTTTTGAAGCCGCTCTTCTTCGTTTTCTGATATAGGTAGGACTAGCTAAATTATGTTGTCCAAAAAACTCTTTATCGGTGACAACAACTAAGCGAAAAGTAGGTAAAATAAAACCTTCTAATTCTGCTTGTCCTGAATATTTTAAAGCTACTGCGGTATTTTGGCGATGGGACTTTTCAATAGCTAAAAAATCTTGGGGATTGGGGATGAATTGGGCAGGGCAATCATGATCTTGTAACAGGGCAACGGAGCGCAAGGGTTGGGCAGAAATTAACCAAGTATTGTACTTACTCAAATCCATATTATTATATACTTCCCTTTTACCCCTAATTATTTCCCCTAATTTGGCAAATTGATGGGGGCTTATGGGTAAAGGACGAGAAGATAAGTCAAGGGCATTTTCTAGGTTTTCTTGGGCAATTTCTGTGAGGTGAATTTGAGGATATTTAAGATTACTTAAAGAGGTTTGTAAGTCTTGGTGGAGAGGAGGTAAAGACTGGCTATTCTCTCCTACAAGTTGATTGATTAATGTCCATTTTTCCTGAGCTTGTTCTACCCAAATACGGCTATGGGCTTGACATTGGGAAACTTCATCGATCGCAACGAGGGTATTATGGGGAAAATAATCTAAAATATTGGCAACTTGGTCAAAGGCAAAGCCAAGAAAACGGTTTACTCCTTCGGGATAAATATCATTTTCTAAATTTTCTTGCTCTAAAGGAGTCAAGTATGGTTTAATAACCTCTATGGTGGGTGTGTTATGCAAAATAACAGTATTCCAAGAGCTAGGGGTTAAGTTAAGACTCTCGATTTTATCTAAACTACGTTGAGAAACGGGGTCAAATTCTTTGATTTGTTCGAGTTCATCCCCAAAAAACTCTAATCTAATGGGTAGTTCTGCCGATACGGGGAAAATATCGATTAAATCTCCTCTTTTCGCCCACTGTCCTTCAGTTTCTACTAAATTTACCCGTTCATAACCCATATTAGCAAGGGTAAGGTCAATGGCTTTACTCTCCAAGGTCATCCCTTGCACCAAGTTTAAACAGTATTTGCTAAAAATATCACCCGGAGGTAAGTGGGGCTGTAGGGCTTGTTCGGTGGTAACTACGGCTAAGGGTGGATCATCTTCTTTTTGACTTACCAAACCACTAAGGGTCTGCATTTGCCCCCAAATCATCTCGGATTCAGGACTAAGGGCTTCGTAAGGACTTGCAGATGTGGTGGGATAGAAAAAAACTTGTTTCCAGCCCATCGCCTCAATATTTGCCATCCAACGGGCGGATTCTTCGAGGGTGGCACAAACGATTAACAGATTTTTACCTTGTTTTTGGGCAAGGGCAGAGGTAACTAACCCTTTGGGTAGTCTGTTTGCTCCTTGAAGGTGGAGGGGGGTTTGTGGGTTTAATTTGTGGCTTAATTCGTTGGTGAGGGGGGAAAGTGCGATCGCCCTTAGAACAGAGGAAAAACTCATGGAATAATTGAAATTAGATAAAAAAAGTTAGTAGTTTATAGGTAAATTTTAATTAACTTCAACGGTGTTTATGGTTTGATTAAACCCAGTTAAATCAGGTTTGATTTGCTCTCCATTTCCTACTATCAAAGTAACCATTTTTTCTGGTTGTAAGTATTCTTGGGCAACTTGAAAAACTTGATCTGCGGTGGCGTTAGCTACGGCTTTTTGATAGGTAAAAATAAAGTCTTGGGGATAATCGTAATATTCGTAAGTCATTAATCGGGAGAGTATTTGAGATTTATTTTGAAATTGGAAGACAAAGGAGTTTAAAATCGAGTTTTTGGCATAGTTTAAGTCATCTTGGCTAATGGGTTCGGTGCGTAATTTTTCGATTTCTTGGGTAATCGCTTTGATAAACTGACCACTGGTTTCGGTTTTAGTTTGTCCTCCCGCCAAAAACATCCCGGGATAGTCATAATTACTGCGCCAAACTCCATAAACTGAATAAGCTAGTCCTTGTCTTGAACGTACTTCATTATGCAATTTACCGCCAAAACCGTTTAAAACACCGTTAATGACACTTAAAATGGGATAATTGGGGTCATCTAGGGTGTTGGCTAAATGTCCAAATAAAATATTACTCTGGGTAAGATTAGGTTGATCAACGATATAGATACCATTATTAGTGGCTTGGGTAGCAGTGGGTATAGTTTGATTTAATTTAGGGGTGTTTACTTGCCAATCGCCAAAGTTTTCATTGATAATGGTTTTTATGTTTTGGGAATCAAAGTCCCCCACAATGCCTAAGATAATATTTTCGGGGCGAATATGTTGTTGATAAAAATTAACTACGTCTTCTCGAGTAATGTTATCAATGGTTTCGTTTTCCATTTGACGACCATAGGGATTTTTTTCTCCATAGATGAGTTTCTGAAATTCCCTACTGGCTATATTTCCCGGGTTATCGTTACGTCGTGCGATCGCACCTTTTAACCTACTCTTTTCTAAATCTAAAAAATTTTCATCAAAAACGGGATAACGTAAAACTTCAGCAAACAGAGAAAAAACCTCTTCCAAATCATAGCTAAGACTGTTGAAACTAGCACTACCTCTAGTAGTCTCGATAGAGGTTTCTACGGAGGCAGCCTTTTGTTCTAGAATTGTATCTATTTCATTTTTACTATGTTTTTC
>PXEJ01000125.1 GCA_003566215.1 Cyanobacteria bacterium T3Sed10_376R1m
CTCATCAAATTCTGGTTTTTGAACTGTTGTTACCATAGTTAGTTTGATTAAGACAGTATCTTTGAATTTATAATTTATATTTTAATTCCTTCTTCAGTCTAGCAGAATCTTGACTAGATATTTGTTTGAGCTATATTAATACTTGTTACAAGAATATTAAATTTTAGATTTTAAACTTGACTTTAACTAAAATATGTGCATTTATTTTCTGAAAAAATCCTTTGGGCAAAATGTATTTATGAGATGACCAATCAGGAAAATAAATCTAAAGGTAAATGTCCATAAGTTCCCATTATTTCTTCATTAGTATAAGCAAAAATCGTTATTAATACCCCTCTATATTCCCCTGAGTATTGCGAGACAGTATGAAACATTTTTTCCCCATTAAATTTTATATAAACGGGGTTAGTTTTGCTTTGGGTGGCAGACATCTCAAAACTAACGGGATAGTCTAATCCTTTTAAATAAGTGTTTAGAGTATCAAATCCTTCTTGAAGATTAGAAGCACAAATGCCAATATTGATAGAATCTGCTTGATCCGCAATTAATTTTACTCCCTGGGATAGTTGTTGTTTTTCTTGATTAGAGTCGGGATATTTTGGTTCAACACCACTATATTGTTTAAGAATATTTAGGGCTTGATTAAGATTAAATGTCATTGGCATTAGATAAATTTATTAAAAAAGTTTTTCTTCGATAGGGTTTGGAGAGAATATTTAATTGTTTAAATTTTTGATCAATTTTATTTCTTCGGGAGATAATGGTAATTCAACAAATTGACATTTAAAGGTTTCTTGGGCACTTAAGGTTAAAGTTTTAATGATTCTATTCATAGAAGGATATTGAGTCAAGGTTTTTTGGGGAGGAAATGTATTAAATACTCGTTGAAATAATTGCGGATTTGGATTTAATACCATTGAACCATGTTGCAGAATAAATTTATCTCTTTTCAATTGCGCACTACCAATAAATTTATTTCCCTTGGTATCGATTAAATCTGCATTGGTTGCAAGGGCAAAACAATTGGATGATTTGAGATATTGTCTATGGGGTTTTCCAAATTTTAATTCTAAGCCCAATTTTTGCCATCCGACTACTAAAAACTGAGAAATCTGTCGATAAACTTCATCTAAATTACCTTCAAACTGAGAGGATATGACAGAATAGGTTAAATCTCCCTGATGTAAAACTCCTCGTCCTCCGCTAGGTCTATGTACTACATCTATTGATTTTCCTTGCCATTGCAGATTATCCCAGTGGGGGGGATATTTTTTTTTCTGACTAACTCCGAGGGAAATTGCCGGGGGATTCCAAGTATAAAAGCGTAAGGTTGAGGGATGATTGCACTGTTGGTGTTGAGTTAACAGCCATTTATCTATCGCCATTTGCATTTCACCAGAGCATTGAAGATATGGGATAAAACGCCATTGATTGATTGGTTTCACTCTAGTTTAGGGAACGATAATGAATATTAGTAGTCATTAACAATTAATTAAGCTATGCTTAAAGTTGTTGTGAGATTGATCGATTTTGCATTTTCGATTCAATTTACCATATAATAGATAAGACAAATCTTAAAATAATATTAAGAATGTAAAGTTATTTTCCCCAAAGGAGGCAAAAATGTTTGTTAGATTAGCACAAGAATATAGAGAGTTTGTTAAAGATTTAGTGATGAATCTACAAGCCTTAGCCATTGTCCTAGAAAAAAGAGGTTATATTGCATCTTGTTATACCTGTGGCACTCAGCTAACCAGTGCTTCTTTTATGGTCAGTTTAGGAGATAATCATTTGATTCGCTTTTTGGTGTCTGATTACGGCATTACATGGACAGAAATGCAAGATGATCGGGAATTAATGAAACTAGAAGGAGCAGAAGCGATTAGTCAACTAGAAGAGTTAGCCAATTTAGTAAAACATCAAGTTAAATCTGTAGATAGTAAATCTCCTCGTTATGACCATAGTCTTTTAGTTGGTTGATCGATTTACTAGAGGTTATTTTGGTTATAAATTTGGCAAAAATGAGTTTAACAATTAATTATTTTGTGTAATAATTAGGTTTAAAGCCTTAGTTAAAGGTCAATGTACCGTTAATTATAAAATAAGTGCTTTATGGATTAGTTTTGTATAGTGGTGGAAAATCATTATCAATTATCCATTTCCAATTATCCACTGCACAGTATTTGCTTTGATTGAACAAGAAACTTTTCGACTTTTAGAATGGCAAAGATTATGTCATCATCTTTCTACTTTCGCCGCCACTAAATTAGGTGTCATGGCATCTAGCCATTTGACGATACCTCACAAAGTAGAGGAGACGGAAACTTTACTGGAGCAGACAAAGGAAGCTTATCGCATTGAAACTAGCTTGAATCCTAATTGGTCTTTCAGTGGTATTTATGACATTGGAGATGCCGTTGAAAGGTCGAAGTTAGGGGGGATGTTAAAGGGTGAAGAGTTGCTAAACTTAGCCACCACTTTAGCAGGGGTTAGAAAATTAAGACGGGTAATTGAGGATTTAGAAGACTCGCCTTTTCTGAAAGAATTAGTAGATAATTTAAGAACTTTTCCCGAATTAGAACAAGAAATTCACTATTGCATAGATGATCGTGGGGAAATAACAGAAAGGGCAAGTCCGGGATTAGGAGAAATTAGGCAAAAAATTAAGTCTTTAAGAAGTAAGATTCAACAGACTTTGCAGAGTATTATCCAACGTAACGGCAATGCTTTACAAGAGCCTGTGATAACTCAAAGGGGCGATCGCTTCGTTTTGCCAGTCAAAGCCTCCCACAGTGGGCAAATAAGCGGTATTGTCCATGATACTTCCGCTACTGGTTCCACTTTGTATTTAGAGCCTCGAGCAATTATTGATACTGGCAATAAACTACAAACTGCCAGAGGACAAGAAAAAAGGGAAGAAGAAAAGATTTTACGGAGTTTGTCAGAAAAAGTTGCTTTAGTCTGGGAAGAATTAGAACAATTATTGGCGATCGCAACTTCCCTCGATTTAGCCACTGCTAGGGCAAGATATAGTTTATGGTTAGGAGCTTATCCTCCTGAATTTGTGGACTTTGCTGACGGAGAAAGTATTACCCTCAGACAATTACGCCATCCTCTTTTAGTGTGGCAGGAAAAAAATGAACAGGGTACTGCCGTTATTCCCATTGATGTTTTAATTAAGCCTGATACTAGGGTTGTGGCTATTACAGGGCCAAACACAGGGGGTAAAACCGTCACTCTCAAAACCATCGGCATTGTGGCATTAATGGCAAAGGTGGGGTTATATATCCCCGCCAAAGAACCCGTCCAAATTCCTTGGTTTAATAGTGTTTTAGCCGACATTGGCGATGAACAATCCCTAGAGCAAAATTTATCTACTTTTTCGGGTCATGTTCGTCGTATTATTCGCATTGTTGATGCTTTGAAGGAGGATAATGTTTCTCTCGTTTCGGAAAAGGGAGAAAATGAGAGTCAAGAATTTTCCCTTTTAAATAATAAAAAAAGTCTTTCCTCATCCCTTGTTTTGCTTGATGAGGTAGGGGCTGGGACTGATCCGAGTGAAGGAAGTGCGATCGCCATTGCTATTTTAAAATATTTAGCTAACCATAACTTACTCACCATTGCTACCACCCATTACGGAGAATTGAAAACCCTTAAATATAACGATGAGCGGTTTGAGAATGCTTCGGTGGAATTTGATGACATCAGTTTACAACCCACCTACAGACTATTATGGGGTATTCCAGGGCGTTCTAATGCCATTATTGTTGCCCAAAGACTTGGTTTAGCTCAAGAAATTATTAATGAATCCCAAGAGTTGGCAGGGGGATTTTCCCAAGATGTTAACCAGTTAATTGGGGAGTTGGAAAATCAAAGAAGGGAGCAAGAGGAAAAATATAAACAGGCAGAGGAATTATTAAGTAAAACCGAGCATTTTTATCAGGAAGTAGAAACCAAAGCAAATTCTTTACAGGAGCGAGAAAGAGATTTAAAATCTCAACAGGAACAAGCAGTACAAAAAATGCTCTTAGATGCTAAGAGTCAAATTGCCCAAGTCATTAAAGAATTACAAAAAAAAGGTAGTCCTAGCGCCCAAGATGCCCATCAAGCAACGGAAACTTTAGGGAAAATTGGCGATCGCTTTTTGACTCCCCTTACTAAATCTAAACCAAAATCAAGTTATAAACCCAAATTAGGGGAAAGGGTGAGGGTATTGAGCATTGGGCAAACTGCCGAGGTACTAGACATTGACGAAAGTGCAGAACAATTAACTGCCCGTTTTGGCTTTATGAAAATGGTGTTACCCTTCGCTGACATTGAATCTTTGGATGGTAAAAGGTTTGAAAAAACAGACCAAAAGGCTAAGGAAAAACTCCCTAAAAATGAATCTAAGTCTAAAAATAAAGGGATAACCACCATCAAAAAAGCTGAGGTAAAACCAGTTAACATACGCACCTCTCAAAATAGTGTTGATATTAGAGGGCAAAGAGTACATTTAGCAGAACCGGTATTAGAAAAGGCGATCGCAGCTGCCACGGATTTAGGACTATTGTGGATTGTTCATGGTAAAGGTACAGGAAGCCTTAGGAATGGAGTTCATGAATTTTTACAAAGACATCCCCAAGTTGGTAGTTATGAAACAGCCCCCCGTAACGAAGGTGGTACAGGGGTTACAATCGCTTATTTAAAATAGTTTTCCGAAAATATATGTGGTCAATAAACCAAATATTGCCATAAAAATCCTAACTGTTGGTTAAAGGAATGACTTAAATTATGAGCCCAAGGCAAACTATCTACTACCATTCCAGTACATAAAAGCATCATGTAAAGAATAGAATATTTAAACATGGATTTAGCAACTTGTTTATCCTCTGGTACTTGCTGTAATTGCCACGCCTTGACAATAAAAAAATAACCTAACACCAAAGCGAACATAAGATAAATTAATCCTGAAGTCTGTAGAGGATAAATTAAAACTAGACTAAAGATTACAGTAATGACAGTATATATCCAAATTTGCCTAACGGTGGGTTGAGCTCCTTCCACAACGGGTAACATCGGCACATTAACTTCTGCATAGTCTTCACTAATCATTAATGCTAACGCCCAAAAATGAGGAGGTGTCCACAAAAAAATAAGGATAAAAATTGTCCAAGCACTCCAGCTCAAATCCCCTGTAACTGCAGCCCAACCGACTAAAGGGGGAATTGCCCCTGCCGCACCGCCAATAACTATATTTAGGCTGGTATGACGTTTGAGCCAGTGGGTATAAATGAGCATATAAAAAACAATTCCTGATATGGCTAGTAGTGCCGATAGTAAGTTTACCCAAAATGCCAACAAGGCAAAAGATAACAAACCTAATACTGAACCAAATATCATTGCGTGGGTGGGATGTACTTTTCCTGAAGGAATGGGGCGTTTACGGGTGCGCTTCATTTCATAATCAATATCTTGATCATATACGCAGTTAAAGGTTTGGGCGCAAGCGGCCGCAAGTGTTCCTCCCACAAGGGTTATGACTAACAAAAAGGGATCAATTTTCCCTTGGGAAGCGATAAACATAGAAGCGGCAGTGGTGATTAGCAATAGGGGTATGATTCTAGGTTTGGTTAGTAGATAGTAGCTTTTGATTACTTCCCTAAAGTTTTCGTTACGGCGGGTTAAACTTGTTCCGATCATTATTTTTTTGTTTTGATTTACGTTTGATTTTTTTATAGTTTCCACCAAGGAGGCTTTACAGTGTGTTTTCTATGGTGCTAGTGTTTGCTTGAGTATCTCGATGGGCAAAGACACTAAAGGAAACCAACGTACCGAATAGAGTAGCTCCTAAGGTATGATGAGCGATGGTTAGGGGTTCAACCTGTAAATGAAGATAAAAGGTTGCGATGCCTAGTAATATTTGACAAACTAATAATAGGGCGGTTATTTTGGCTAGATTTCTTAGGGGCACTGCTAGGGCAGGGGTACGCCATGACAAAAAAACTACTAAAATAGTGCTGATGGTGGCTGGAAATACGCCGATTATGTGACTATTCATCACCATACACATCTGTTTACCCGCAAAACATTGATGGGCTGCCCACTGGGTGGCAACTAATCCCCCTAGTAAGCATTGTATATAGACTAAGACTGCGGAAATTGTACTAATTATTTTTATTTTGCCAACGGTGGCTGTGCCTTGATAGGGGCTAAGGTTACTGCCGATAATTATTAGGGTTGCTAAAAATAATAACGCTGTACC
>PXEJ01000179.1 GCA_003566215.1 Cyanobacteria bacterium T3Sed10_376R1m
ACAAAGTTGCAGGGTAAGGAGTTAAGTTATAATAATTTGGTTGATTTGGAGGCGACACGGCGGATTATTGCTGAGTTTCCTGAAGATGAACCTGCGGCGGTGATTGTTAAGCATACTAATCCTTGTGGGGTGGCGGTAGGTTCTAGTTTGATTGAGGCTTACCATAAGGCTTATGAGGCGGATTCTATTTCTGCTTTTGGGGGTATTGTGGCTTTAAATCGCCCCATTGATGCACCTACGGCGACGGCTATGAGTAAGACATTTTTAGAGTGTATTGTTGCTCCTGATTGTACTTTGGAGGCTAGGGAAATTTTGGCGAAAAAGTCTAATTTGCGTGTCTTACTTTTATCTGATTTATATACAGGGAGTCAGAATAATGTAAAAGCGATCGCAGGGGGCTTTTTGGTACAGGATAATGATGTCCAAATTGAAAGTCCTGAGCAATGGGAGATTGTGACAGAGAAAAAGCCCACCGATGAACAGTTAGCGGAGTTATTTTTTGCTTGGAAAATTGTCAAGCATATTAAGTCAAATGCGATCGCACTTACCAAAAATCGGACAACTGTGGGTATTGGTGCAGGACAAATGAACCGAGTTGGTTCGGTAAAAATAGCCCTAGAACAAGCAGGAGACAAAGCCCAGGGAGCTTATTTAGCCAGTGATGCTTTTTTCCCTTTCGACGACTCTGTGCGCACCGCAGCTAGTGCTAAGGTTGCGGGTATTATTCAACCGGGTGGCTCAATTAGGGACAAGGATTCTATTCAAGCCGCCAATGAGTTAGGCTTAATTATGGTATTTACAGGGGTCAGACACTTTTTACATTAAATTAACTTAAAATATAGGTAGTTTGTTCTAGTTGCTCAATTTCATTTAAAAATGTCAAACTTAGCTCTCGATTCTTCCCTGTGGCAATGGCAAAAAACCCCCCAAGGGGAATTTTTAACCTGTGAATTACTCAAAAATTGGCAACATGGTTTTTTTTCCTTAGATTTTACGGGAAAATCTCCCCAAAATTTAACTCAATATTTGAACCATCATGCGGTGTCCTATCGCCTAAAACAAATTCATAGTAATATCTTATTTGCTACTTCTATGGTGGAAGAAAAAGAAGATAAACAAGGAAATATCTTCTATTCCCAGGGAGATGGTATTATCACAGAAAAACCCTTAGAAGCAGTTTGGACTGCTAGTGCGGACTGTACCCCCGTTCTAATAGCCGATCGCACCTCTGGTAACGTTTGTGCCGTTCACTCGGGATGGCGTGGCACAGAAGCTCAAATTGTGCCAAGGGCGATCGACCTTTTCCTTCAATCCGGTGCAAAAAAAGAAAATTTACTTTTCGCCTTAGGCCCTGCCATTAGTGGCGAGGTTTATCAAGTAGATATTTTCGTAGCACTAAAAGTATTATCAACTATTTTTGAAGGAACAGAAGAACAAATCTTAAGCCAAGGCTACAACTCACCAAACAAAATTATTTTAGCAGATTCCCAAAAAGGTAAAGTTAGATTAAATGTCACCCAAGTAATTAATACTCAAATTCAACAACAAGGTATTAATCCCCCTCAAACTGCCATCGCTCCCTACTGTACCTATCAAAACCCAGATCGCTTTTTTTCCTATAGGCGCACCCACGAGAAAAAAATACAATGGTCTGGAATTGTATCTAACGAATAAGACATCACAAATTATCAATAAATTTGATGTAGGGTAGGGAATATTGCTTATAATCTTTTATATAAGATGATTTTTTTTAATAAAAGTAAATTAAAACCCATAAAAAAGGTTAAATAGACAATGTCTCGAATATTGGTAATAGATGATGATCCAGTAATCTCAGAATTAGTGGCAATTAACTTAGAAATGGCAGGATATGACATATCTCAAGCCGAAGACGGTATCAAAGGACAGGCTTTAGCATTACAAATACAACCTGATCTAATTATGCTGGATTTGATGTTACCTAAGGTAGATGGTTTTACTGTGTGTCAAAGGCTTAGAAGAGATGAACGTACTGCAAACATACCCGTTCTAATGTTAACCGCATTAGGTCAAACCAAAAGCAAGGTAGAAGGGTTTAATGCTGGAGCAGATGATTATTTAACCAAACCCTTTGAAGTAGAGGAAATGTTAGCACGGGTAAAAGCACTTTTAAGGAGAAGTGAGCGAAGTCCTCAAAGTGCAAAACATAGCGAAATTCTTAATTATGGTCCTTTGACCATCGTACCCGAAAGATTTGAAATAATTTGGTTTGAAAAGACTATTAAGTTAACACATCTAGAATTTGAATTATTACACTGTCTTTTACAAAGACATGGGCAAACTGTTTCCCCTAGTGATATTTTAAAGGAAGTATGGGGCTATGATCCTAATGATGACATTGAAACCATTAGAGTTCATGTACGCCATTTACGTACTAAGTTAGAACCAGATCCTCGTCGTCCTCGTTATATTAAAACAGTTTACGGTGCAGGATATTGTCTAGAGTTACCCACTTCATGACCTAGAACCCATGTTTGTGTTTGTAAATTAGTATGATCAAAAATAGTTATCCTAGAAAATAAAAATAATAAAGCTAATTATCCGTTTCATAAATTATGTCAAAAGTACAATCCATTGCCCTCACCACCAAAGAAAAAGCAGAAAAATTAAACATTAAAAAGTATGATATATATGGTTCAACGGTAGATCAAACCAGTGTACAGGTGTTTCAGGGTGAACCCAAACAAGTTAAGGCATCTCAGAAATCTAGTGTTATTGTTAGGGTATGGAATGATGCTGAACAAATAGGGGTAACATCAACCACTGATATTGATCCAATGGGGATTGAATTGGCCTTAAAAACCGCCTATGAAGCCAGTAACTTCGGTGTAAAAGAGAATATCCCCGATTTTAGCCAAGAAGCAAAATCACCCCTACCAGAGGTCACCACCGAGTTAGGAACACAAACTCCCCCAGCAGAATTAATCGATAAACTTTTGTCCGTAGAAGCAGATTTGTTGAAAGCCCATAGTGCGATCGCATCTGTCCCTTATAATGGGATCTCAGAACAAGAAATTGAGAGATTTTACCTTAACAGTGAAGGGGCATTAAGAGAAGAAAACCGCACCTATGCCACTATCTATTTATATAGTACTACCGAACAAGAAGGGAAAAAGCCCCGTAGTGGTGGCGCATATAAAATCGCTCCTAGCCTTGAAAAATTAGACATTGATGGTTGTTTTCAAGAAACCGTTACCAAAACCATCAGCCACCTAGACTATCAACCCGTTAAATCAGGCAAATATAGAGTTGTCTTTTCCCCTGAAGCCTTTCTCAGTTTATTAGGCGCATTTAGTAACCTTTACAATGCCCAAAGCATCCTCGACAAACAAAGTCTATCCACCCCCGAATCTTTAGGAGAAAAAATCGCCTCCCCCTTAATTTCCATTTCTGACAACGCCCTACACCCTGCCAACATTAGTGGAGAAACCTTTGACGGAGAAGGCACACCCACCCGTAATTTACCTCTAATTATTGAAGGAGTCTTAACTAACTTTCTCCATAGTAGCGTTACCGCCAAGAGAATGAATACTGAACCTACTGGTAACGCCAGTATCGGTGCAAAAGTAAGCATTAGTCCCAATTTTTTCCATGTATTTAGAGGGCAACAGCCCACTAGGGAATATAAATTAGAAGAAGAAGAAAAAATCATCTTAATCGATGATGTCCAAGCCCTCCATGCGGGGGTAAACTCTTTGCAAGGTTCGTTTTCCTTACCCTTTGATGGTTGGTTAGTCAACAAAGGAGAAAAAACTAGCATTGAAGCGGCTACGGTAGCGGGAGATTTTTTAGACTTACTCAAATCAATTATTTTTGTCGAAGAAGAAGCAGAAATTACCCCTGGCGGTGTTTGCCCTCGCATTTGGGTTGATAGTCTTTCTATTACAGGAGAATAATATTAAGTCTAAGTAATCGGTTTTAAAAAAAAGATGAATGTTTTTCTCCCCAAACATTCTCTAACCTTTCTGCCTTGAGCATCTCCCCTTCAAAGGGGAGAAAGGAGAACTTGAATTATAACTGTCTTGATTCAAGCTATGATCAAAGCAAAAAATTACAACTATTCGATCGCACCTTCAGCTTCATTGGCAATCTCCCGTAACTTATCATACATTTGAGGGGACATATTTTGCCATAATCCCCTTTGAGAAGCCTCGATTAATCTTTCGGCAATATCTCGCAAAGCCCAAGGATTTTTTTCTTGAATAAAATGTTTGACATTATCATCCAATAAATAACTCTGTGCCACCCCTTCAAACATAAAACTAGGCACAGATTTAGTAGTAGCTCCATAGGCAAATAAATAGTCCACCGTGGCACTCATTTCAAACGCCCCCTTATAGCCATGTCTCATAACTCCAGCTATCCATTTCGGGTTAACAACTCGGCTACGATATACCCTCGCAATTTCTTCTTTTAAAGCCCTTACTTTAGGATTATTCGGTTGGGAATTGTCTCCAAAATAAGTAATGGGATTTTCCCCTTTCAAATGTCTCACTGCGGCGGTTAAACCCCCTTGAAATTGGTAATAATCATCGGAATCTAAAATATCGTGTTCCCGGTTATCTTGGTTGTGTAAAACTATTTGTAAATCCTGTAATCTTTGCTCAAAAACCTCTGGCATAGAAACCCCTTTACTGCCGACATAGGCATAACTACTCCAATTCAAATAAGCCCTCGCCAAGTCTGCGTCTGTTTGCCAATTTTGGGACTCAATTAAACCCTGTAAACCCGCCCCATAAGCTCCAGGCTTTGAACCAAATAGACGATAGGTTGCCCTTTCTTGGGCTTGAGCTTGAGCTAAACCTTCTTCAATCCAATAGTTTTTATCCTTTTCCACCTGACAGGCTAGGGGATTATTTTCTTTTTCTTCGGTAAGGGTAGCTAAGTGTGTTATTATTTTATGGAATAAATCAAGTATATTGGGAAATCCGTCACGAAAAAAGCCCGACACCCTTACGGTAACATCAACCCGAGGACGATTTAAGACAGAAATAGGGATAACTTCAAAATCCACTACTCGACGACTTACCCCATCCCATATAGGTTTAACCCCCAACAGTGCCATAATTTGGGCGATGTCATCTCCCCCAGTGCGCATAGTGGATGTACCCCAAACAGAAATCGCTAGGGTGCGGGGATATTCTCCATTTTCTTGGGTGTATCTTTCAATGAGTGCTTCGGCTGCTTTTCTACCCACATCCCAAGAGGTTTCGCTGGGTATTGCTCGAATATCCACGGAGTAAAAGTTACGCCCGGTGGGTAATACATCGCTTCGACCTCTACTCGGTGCGCCTGATGAGCCACTAGGGATAAATTTACCTTCTAATCCTCTTATTAAGTTAGTTATTTCTTGGTCTGTTTTTCTTAGGTTGGGGAGTAGTTCTTTTTCTATCCAGTTTAGGGATTTTTGGCTATGGTTGCCGATGTTTATATCTTGGCTTTTTTCTCCTTGGATAATTTTTTCTATGAGGTTATTGGCAATGTTTTTGAAGTAGTCTTTATCTTCCCTAATTACCTTTAATAAAAGGGGAGTTTTTTCTTTGTTTAAGTCTTCTTGAATAGCTTCTATAATACCTAAATTATTATAGCTTGAAAAAAGGGCGATCGCAATTATCAAATCTCTTAATTGAGTACCAGAGGGACATTGTCCAAAAATATGTAATCCATCTCTGATTTGTGCTTCTTTTAACTCACATAAATAACCATCTGCTATGCTCAAAAATTCTGTTAAACTATTTTGATTGACTTCTTGAATCCCTAAATCTTCATTAAGTTTAGTGGTTTTTACCAGTTCTGAAATGCGATCGCTAATTATCTTTAATCTAGTAGGATTAAGACTTTGAGCTTGATAATATTCATCAATTAAAGCTTCTAATTCTAATAACTCTTTATATAATTCTGCACGGGTTAAAGGAGGAGTTAAATGATCTAAAATTACGGCATTGGCTCTTCTTTTTGCTTGTGAGCCTTCCCCCGGATCATTAACAATAAATGGATAGAAATTAGGCAATGTTCCTAAACTTATTTCAGGGTAACAATATTCCGATAAAACTAAACTTTTTCCGGGTAACCATTCTAAATTACCATGTTTTCCTAGATGAATAACAGCATCAGCTTTA
>PXEJ01000317.1 GCA_003566215.1 Cyanobacteria bacterium T3Sed10_376R1m
ATCTACTTGCCGTCATTGCAGTGGAGTTGTCAAAAGTATAAGGTGAGTAAGAAACATAGAAATTATCAACTTTATGGAAGAAATCCCAACCGCATTAAGAGATAAATCGAAACAATCTAAGGGCAAGAATAAATGGTCAAAGAGGAAAAACATCTCCCCCGATAAAATTGTTATTTGGTTGATTGTGGGATTGTTGACAGTTTTTGTAGTCTCTACCATTGTTCGTTTGGTTGAAAATAATGGCTCTAATTCCTCTGTGGTTGTCAGAGAAACAGAAAATAACCCTCCCTCACCCCCCAAAATTGATATTTCAGAAAATAATAATCAACTTCCTGAACCTCCAAGGGAAATAGTTGATAATATTTTGGGACATCTTGCTTATGAGGAAGCTCCCCTAGAAGAGTTAAGACCTATTACGGCTGATGGTAGGATTAAGTTGAGGGCAAAGGCTGCTGAAAAATATAATCAAATGGTTGCTGATGCGCGATCGCAAGGTATTATATTAGTGGCAATTTCTGGATTTAGAGCAGTTTCTGAACAAGAATATCTTTTTTTTGAAGTAAAAGAGCAACGCAATCAGATAGCTTCCCAGAGGGCGGAAGTTAGCGCACCTCCGGGATATAGTGAACACCATACGGGCTATGCTGTGGATATTGGAGATGGAAATAACCCTGATTCTAACTTACAAGAAAGTTTTGAAAATACTCCTGCCTATGACTGGTTAGATAGAAATGCCCCCCGTTATAGTTTTGAGTTATCTTTTCCGAGGGATAATGTACAAGGAATTAGTTATGAACCTTGGCACTGGCGTTTTGTGGGGGATTCTCATAGTTTAAAGACTTTTTATAAGGCGAGGGAGTTACAGAGTAATCCTCTTGACTAATTTTCTGTGGATAGTGATTTGGGTTTAAGTTTTCGTAATAGACTGAGAATTAAGTTAAGATTAGTTAAGTTATTGATCTGTTAGGTAATCAAAATTAATATTGTTATGGAATTTTTTTCTTTAGAGCAAATTAAAGAGTTGGCTCTTGATTATGGTTACTGGGCAGTGTTTGCTGGTATTGCCATCGAAAATACTGGAATACCTCTCCCCGGAGAAACTATTACGGGGGTGGGAGGTTTTTTGGCTGGGAGTGGTGAGTTAAATTATTGGTTAGTATTATTAAGCGCTATTTGTGGTGCTGTAGTTGGTGATAATTGTGGGTATTGGTTAGGTAGAATTGGTGGTTGGTCACTTTTTATTAAGATGGGTCGTATTTTTCGTCTTAAGGAAACTGATTTGGCGATCGCCAAGGCAAAGTTTAATGAAAATAGTGGAAAGGCAGTATTTTTAGGTCGTTTTGTAACTTTATTAAGAATTTTTGCTGGCCCTATCGCTGGTATTGCGGAAATGCCCTACGGTAAATTCTTATTTTATAATTTTACTGGTGCAACGGTATGGGCTTTTGCCATTGTCACTTTATCTTATTTTGTGGGTAAAATTTTACCTTTATCTGAGTTAGTAGGAGTAATTACTAAGTTTGGTTTTGTTAGTTTGATTGTAGTAATTGCTATTATTGTTGGCTCTGTCTTGCTCAAATCTTATCAAAATAGAGGTTTTTCGCTTAAATAGTCACAAAATTATCAGGTTTATTATTATAATCTTCTGATTTATTTAGTTAGCAGATACTATTTAATCTGAGTTGTCTGTTTTTGCTAATTTTTGATGTAATAGGCTGTCGATTTTTTGTAATATTTTTTCTTCGTTGATAGGTTTGCTAAAAAAACCCGTAGCCCCCACCATTTTGCTTCTCATACGGTCAATCATACTATCATTACTGGTTAAGATGAGGATGGGGGTATTTTTCAGTTGGGAAATTCGTCTTATTTGAGCACAAATTTCGTAGCCGTTAGCTATGGGCATTACTAAATCTAAAAAAATTAAATCTGGTTTGTTTTTCAAAATTTCTGGTATGGCTTTTAATGGGTTTTGGGTAAAGATAAATTTATAACCTACTTTTGTAACGATATGCTCCATTATTTGGCAAATTTGTAGGCTATCGTCCACACAAAAAATAACTTTAGTTTGAGTTGTTTTGGTTATTTTATAATGACTATTACTAACTCCTATTAGTGTAACTTCTATTTTTTGATCTCGTACTTCTATTAATTCAATTAACCCTTTTTGAAAGTATGGTTTAAGCCATTTTGCTATTTTTAATACATCTAATTTTAATTGACTTGCTATTTCCCTAAGAGTTGATTTTCCATCAAATAAACTAACGATTTTTTTGTAGGTGCGATCATTAAAATTTTGTCTGAGAATAGCAGGGTTTTTAATAATTGGTGCATGACTCGCAGACCAAGGAGTTAATCCCTCTTTTTGCCAAATCAACCAATTACTTTCTACTGTGTCCAAGATTGTTTCTATTTTAAACAACGTTACTGATGTTTTTATTCCTGACTCTTCTGGAAAATTATCTAAAATATTGACAAAGTCATATAACAAATTTTCTTTTATTTCTGCTTGATAAATATCGAATAATACTTCTTTAATTCGTTCGATAATTATTTTTATTGCTTGTTCTTTTGTTATTAAAAATCTTTTTAACAAACTAACTATTATGTAATAGTTCCAACATTCAAATTCTTTAGCTTTTTCTAAGTCAATTAATTTATAATCTAAGTGGGGGCAATAATTATTTATTAATCTTTCCCATGCACGATAAGATTGATTCCCTCCGTCTGCCCAAATTATTCTACCAAGACATAGGTATAGTCGCCATTCTTTGCCATTAGCTTGTAAGATGTCAATTCTACCAGTAAACTTTTTTCCCCTTAAAGATGAGAGTTTTTGCCTTAATATCATTGTCTTACTTATATGGTGATCTAAATCTCTATTATCTGTGATCAGTTGGGCTAACTTATTAGATAGTTTATAATTCTTTGTTATTTTTTTGTTTTGTTTTATCGTCGAATTTCACGGTTCAAGGTAAACTATTGACTGTTTAGTATTTTGGTTATTGCAATAAATATGTCTGAAATTAGAAAGGCTGTTCAAAAATTATACAATACTTATCCTTTTCCTCCTGATCCTTTATTGGATGAGCCTCCTCCGGGTTACAATTGGCGGTGGCATTATCAATCAGCTTATAATTTTTGTAAGGGCAGAAAACCTAAAAAAGAGCGGATTAGGATTCTTGATGCTGGATGTGGTACGGGTTCTAGTACAGAATATTTAGTATTGCATAATCCTATGGCGGATATTGTGGCGGTGGATATTAGTGAGAATGCTCTGGCTACGGCACAAAAAAGGTTGAAAAAGTCGGGGGTTTTAAATGATTTTCAAGGAAATATTGAGTTTAAGCAGTTTAATCTTGAGGATGCGAGGGATTTAGAAGGCTCTTTTGATTTAATTAATTCGGTGGGAGTTTTACATCATTTACCTAATCCTGTGGTGGGTATTCAGGCTTTAGGGGATAAGTTGGCTGATGATGGTTTATTCCATATTTTTGTTTATGGTGAGTTGGGTAGATGGGAAATTTTGCTGATGCAACGTGCGATCGCACTTCTCCAAGGTGATAAGGTGGGAGATTATGAGGATGGAGTGAAAGTTGGAAGAGCGTTATTTGCTGGATTACCTGAATCTAGTCGTATTTTACAACGAGAAAAAGAGCGTTGGGTACTAGAAAATCAAAGGGATGAGTGTTTTGCTGATATGTATGTTCATCCTAATGAGTTTGATTATAATATTGACTCTTTATTTGAGTTTATCAATACTTCTGGTTTAGATTTTGTTGGTTTTTCTAATGCCGATTTTTGGCAGATTGATAGGCTAATTAAAAGTGATGATTTATTGAGTCGAGTTAGTCAACTATCTCCCCAAGAATGTTATCGTTTAATCGAGTTACTTGATCCTTCTAATGTGACTCACTATGAATTTTTCTTAGCAAAGCCTCCTTTTACTAGGGAAACATGGCAAGATGATAATTTATTGGCAAAAGCCAAACCAGAATTAAATCCTTGTATGATGGGTTGGGAGAGTAAGAGTTTATTAGATTACAACTATCAACCTATTACCCTCAATGATAGTGAATTTGAGGTAATGAAGTTAGCTTCTCAAAATCCTAATCAAGATTTAAGTGTTAAAGATATTCTCTCTGAGGTTAATTTTAGCTTGGATGAGGTGCGATCGCTTATTAACCGTCAATTAATCATAATGGGCTAAGTGAACTACCGACATTGGCTACGCTGAAATGTCGGCTTCATCATTAAATTTAGGTAGGTAGAACAACAACAAAAATATCTGTTAAGTAGTTGTTTTTAAAGTAATCCAGCATTAGATAATCCCAAAATAAAACCCGCACCTAAAACATGACCAAAACTAGCTGTAGCGAGTAACTCGGGAATCCCAAAGTTTTTCCATACTGCTGGTTTTCCCATGGGTAAATCTGGACCTACTCCAGCTTTTTTGATCGCAAAACGACCGATGAAAACGGCTAATAAATTACAAGAAATCATCACCAAAGCGACTTTATAGCTCCATTGTGCTGTTTGAGGTATTTGGGCTAAAAGATAAGAAAAAGAGATCATATTCGTTTTATGTTAAATTTAATTATGTTGGCTATTTCTGCTATTTTAATATTTAACGGTCTTTTTAGCTTATTTACTTAACTTTAATTAACTTTTTTTTGTTAACTTTTATTAATAATATTGTTTCTATTATTATGCGTATAAAAATCTGTGGCGTAACCAGTGCAGAAGAAGCGAAGGCGATCGCATCTATTGGTGTAGATACCATTGGCTTTATCTGTGTCCCAGACTCTCCTCGTTATCAAACCTCTTCATCAATTAAAGCTATTATCCAACAACTACCTACCCAAATAAGCACCATCGGAGTTTTCGTGAATGCTCCCATGGATCAAATTATTAACATTGTCAAAGAAACTGGCTTGACGGGAGTACAACTTCATGGGGAAGAAACCATTGCTTTTTGTACCCAATTAAGGGAAAACTTACCTGATATTGAAATAATAAAAGCAGTTAGGTATAAAAATATTGAATCGAAAAAAGAAGCAGAAAATTATTTACCCGTAATCGATACCTTACTGATGGATACCTATGAAAAAGGATTACACGGTGGTACGGGAAAAACTTTTAATTGGGAAGAGCTAAAGGATTTTCGTCCTTCTCGTTCTTGGTTATTAGCTGGGGGAATTAATCCTGATAATGCTTTAACAGCTTTTACTATTCTTAATTGTGATGGTATTGATGTTTCTAGCGGTGTAGAATCTAGTCCTGGCACTAAGGATTTAGTTAAAATAAAAAAACTTATTGCAGCCCTAAATAACAGTGACTTGTTTTTAAACTAATTCTATATTTTTCTTGCTTTGTTATCCATTACCTTTTCTACATCTAAGCTATACTGGAAAACAAAAATAATTTTTTTGGGAAGGAAAATACTCAAAAAATTTTCCCTTGATTTAGATAAAATGAAAGTATGATCAGAAATACAGAATTAATGCAATCTCTACCTCCTGCGGTTCAGAAAGTCTCTAGTAACTTAAAAAGATGGGGTTTTTGGAGTTTTTGGTCACAGTTAGTGCTAGGGATTGTCTCTACTGTTACCCTCTTATTTTCTACCCCCGCATTGTTTGACAAAAATGACAGATTAGCCGGAGTACAATTCGGAATTTTTTCAGCTTTTGTCAGTCTTATCTTATTAATTGCCGCTTTGGTGATTGCTTTTCGTTACGGGAAAATAGGAAAAAGAGTAGAAAATCGAGATCCTGCCATGCGTCCAAAAAAATCGGATACTTTACAACTGATTCGTGTGGGTTTGGTGATGAATTTGGTGGGGATGTTATTTGCAATTTTGGGGGCGGAGGCTTTAGTGGGACTAGCTTTAGCCAAGCTTTTAAACCTTTCACCTCAGTTAATTGGTTCTGATCCACAGCAATATGTTAATTCCCTTGATATGTTAATTATTCAGGCTAATACTAATACTATTGCCGCTCATTTCTCAGGTATTGTTACTTCTCTGGTTTTACTAAATCGCATTAGTAATTAGAGTCGGCTAAAACAAGTTA
>PXEJ01000257.1 GCA_003566215.1 Cyanobacteria bacterium T3Sed10_376R1m
AATCATTGCCTTGACTACTAATCCTTTACTAATTTTTTCTGTAGCATAGGATGGTAGTTTTTGGTTTACAATCTCTACAATGCCTACCTCGTCTACTATTCCAGCTATTATACCTAAATGATCAATATTTTCTATTTCAATCTTTATTGATTCATACATTTTCCTAGACTTATCATTACTCTATTAAAACTAATTTACTCTATTCCACTTCATCTTTTTTATCACTTCTTTTGTAGTATTCTTGCTTTTTCTTGAACTATGCGGAAGGTGGGTTATGAGGTTTTATTCTCTAGGTGTAATATTTGTTCCTGTGTAATAGACACAAAAAAGGGGGCTTTTTATTAGCCCCTGAAACTTTTGAATAAATAAATTATCTTATAAAATAAGACTATTATGGTTCAATTAAAGTACGTTTACCCCATTTTGGATCAGCGTTAGTTTGAATTAAGATATAACTTGCGATGGCCTTTAAATCATCATCGGTATAGTTTCTCATTTCAGACCAAATATCAGGTCTATCCGTGTTCATATGTAATAAAGAAAGATCATCTTCACCATCATAGCTAGTAGGATATTTCATATAATCAACCAAAGCTAACACATTATCCCTTTGGGGAATAGCATTAGCGAGAGCTTCTCTACTTAAACCCACATCTGGATTAGTTTTAGTTTTACCCTGTATATGGCATTGAGTACAACTAGCCACAAATAACTTTGAGCCGAGTTGAGCTTCTTGATTACTAACGGTAATTTCTTCTCCTAAATCATTTAAAGGTATGGTGCGAATTTCATTACTTAAACTAAGAGCATTTGCAGTACCAGTAAAACACTGCCACGTCAAAAACATCCCAGTAAGTATTATTAAAAAAAATCTTTTCATAATTGACAAACTAATATTTTTTTTTGAAGTATTTTCTTGGGATTTAAGATTATACGTTACTTATTTTCCCTTAAAATAGGTTCTTATTTTGCCCTTTATTGTAAACTTTTATTAAACTTGGACGAAAAATAGAGATTTTCAATACTTAAGTATGGGAATCAATTATTAATTTTCCTGAGCTGACTCGACTCAATAAAAGCATCCGCACTAGAAGCATTCATTGGCCTAGAGTAAAAATAACCTTGTCCATAATCACAACCAATATCTTTTAAAATCTCCTGTTGAGTAAGGTTTTCGATGCCCTCAGCCACCACATCCAAAGAAAGATTATGGGCAAGGGAAACAATGGCTTCGACAATGGCGTTACGATGATGATTTTTATGAAGAGGAAGAATAAAAGCCCGGTCAATTTTCAAAGTATTAAAAGGCAGACTATGAAGATAACTCAAAGATGAATAACCTGTACCAAAATCATCCAAGGAAATTTTAATATTACGACGTTGGACATTCTCTAAAAGATGTTTTGCAACTTCAAAGTTATCCATCAATACACTTTCCGTAATTTCTATCTTGATACTAACTGGATTAATCTTGGTAGCAGCTAATATGCGATCAATTTTATCTAAAAAATCTTCCTCTAATAGTTGCTTACTAGATACATTAATCGCAATAGATAAAGGAATATCAGGGTATTTATCCTGCCATATTTTTGCCTGAGTTGTTGCCGTGTACAAAATCCAATCCCCCAAAGGGATAATTAAACCATTTTCTTCGGCAATGGGGATAAATTGAGCAGGGGAAACAAAACCCAAGTCAGGATTAAACCAGCGTATTAAGGCTTCAAATCCTCCTATTATTCCTGTTTTTAAATTTATAATTGGCTGATAAAAAAGTTCTAATTCTTGTTTTTGCAATGCCTTTCTTAAAGCCGATTCTAATTGCAGTTTTTTAACCAATTGCTTGTGCATTATCGGTTTAAATACCTGATAGCGGTTTTTACCACTTTTTTTAGCTTGATACATGGTTAAATCAGCATCTCTAATCATTTCTTCTGCTTTTTGATAACAGAGACTATTTAAACTAATATTTTGATTTACTTCTTCAGTGATGGAACTTATACTAATTCCAATACTAACTGAGGAAATAATATTAGTATTATTTAATAAATTATTGCAGTTGCAGATATTAATGATTTTTTGAGCAATTTTTTCTGCGTTTTGTAAAGTTTCAACATCATCTAATAAAACAACAAATTCATCTCCGCTAATTCTGGCCACTGTATCTTTTTCTTTAACACAACCAACAATTTTGTCGGCGATAACGGTTAATAATTTATCTCCAATATTATGACCTAGACTATCATTAATTTTTTTAAAATCATCTATATCAATTAAGAGAATCGCACATAATTCTTGAGAGTTACGAGAGCATCTTTTGAGGGTTTGTTTTAGTCTATCTAACAATAAGAAGCGATTAGCTAATCCTGTGAGTTTATCATACATATTATCATGGAGAATTTGCTCTTCCATGCTCTTTAATTGTGATACATCAATTATTTGCTGAATTAGCTGTACTATTTCTCCTTTACTATTTTTTAAAATACTAATATCTGTAATGGCATAAACTACGGTGCCATTACTGGCAAGATAGCGTCTTTCTTGGCTATATTTTTCTTGATTATAATTAAGAATATTTTCTAAAAAGTTTTGATATTTAAAAATGTCGTCAGGGTGATATAAATTAACTTCATTTTTATTAATTAAGTCATTGGGAGAATAATAAAGAAGTTGGCACAAGGAATAATTTACTTGTTCAATGTTTCCTGTTTTATCGGTAATCATCATACCAATGGGTGCTAGATCAAAAATTAGTCTTAATTCTTCTTCGCTTTTTGCTAAGGCTTCTTGAGTTTGATTTTTTCTAGTTATGTCGGTGATGATGCCATCTATTCTAATGATATTATTTTGGTTATCATAGATTATATAAGCCCTGTCTCTGACATATTTTTCTTTGCCATTTGGTAATAAGATTTTGTATTCTATGTCATGATTATTAAAGGTATTATTTAGTAGGCTTATATTAAGGATATAAGAATAAATTTCTTTTATTTCTTGTTGTTGTTCAGGGTGTACTAAATCTAACCAAAAACACCTTTTTTGAAAAAATGAAGCAAGGCTACATTCATATAATGTTTCGGCGGCTGAGTTAATATATATTAATTGAAAAGTGTGGGGATGAATAGACCAAATTACGTCTTCTAAAGAGGATAAAATACCGTTTAATCTTTCTTGACTTTCTTTAAGGGCAATGTTGATATATTCTTTTTCTAGTTCATTTTCTTCTGCTAAAACTGCTTTACTAATGTTATGGGCGATCGCACCTATTAAATGTCGTTGATAAATTAAATAATGATCTTCTTTTGTAATACTAAATAGATGAATTGTGCCATAGATATTGTCATTAACCCAAATGGGGGTAGCTAAATAACTGGTGATATTAACATCACTGAATAAAGCATCATCACTTAATAAATTGAAGCTAATATCTGATTCGTTATAAACAGTATCTGCTGCATTAATAACTTCTTGGGAAAGCATACTAATTAAACTGTATTGTTTATCGAATAAAAAATTGTCATCAAAGGAACAATATTGACTTACTATGGTTGTTTTTCCTAAGGATGTTTCAACTATTATGCCTATTTGCATCCCCAAGATTTTACAAGCATTTTCTAAATAGTAAAAAAAAGTTTCTTTTAAGTCATTATTAAAATCATGACTAAGATTATTAATTGCTTTTAATTTACGACTAAAGCTACTTAATTCTCTCGTTTTTGCCCTTAAAGCTTGTTCTAAATTATGCTTTCTAGTAATGTCATTTTGGAGAATAACAAAGTGGGTTAATTTATCTTGATTGTTAAATACTGGATTAATATAAATTTCATGCCAAAATATCTTTTTATTTTGATGATGATTATGAATAACACCTCGATATTTTTCCCCTTGAGAAATGGCCTTTTCTATTTTTTGAATGGTGTCTTGTTTTGGGACATTTTTTTGAGAAAAAGTTAACTTTTTACTGATTATGTTTTCTTTTTTTTGTTCTGTTATAAATTCAAATCCTTTATTGGCGTAAATAATTGTATTATCTTGCTGTTGTGCGTCTGTAATTGCAATGCCATTTAAGGTTGAATTAATTGCTATTTCTAATAGATTTAGATAATTATTATTTTCTACTTCACTAACTTTATTTTCTAAGACTTTTATTTTTTTTTCTTCTGATTTTCTTTGCTTGGCTAATAATTCTTGTTTCTCTTGAAGGGATAATAATTGATAAGATTTTAAATCTATTTTATGTTTTAATAAAATATTATTTTCCCTTAAGTTCTTAGCATAAATAGCTAAAATAATGTTAATAACAAATGCACAGCTAAGCAGTATCAAAAAAATAGTCATATAACCTAGAAATATGTGAGATAGTTTGTCCTCAACATTGCCTAAAAGAAATTCTAAAAATAGTAATTTACTTTAGTTAACATTTTAACAACTAATTAACATTTTTTATTTTTTCTTTTCAAAAGAGCATTGATTTAAAAAATATTGAAGATAACACTTTGCCTTTATGATCGATAATGGATAAAAATTGCTAACGAATCTATTAATATTGATGAATTACCAACAAGCAAAAGAAATTGCGATCGCATCTGTACAACAAGGGGCTATTCTGTGTGAGGAAGTAAGAAAAAATATTCCCCAAGCCTTAGAAAAAGAAGACAAAAGCCCCGTTACGGTGGCTGATTTTGGTTCTCAGGCCTTAATATGTAAGGCACTCAAGGAAAACTTCCCAGAAATTCCTATTGTGGGGGAAGAAGATGCGACGGAATTGAGACAAGAATCTTCTCAAAATACCATTAACCAAATTACAGAATATATCAAACATATTATCCCCTCCGCCACGCAAGACGATGTTTTCAATTGGATTGACTATGGCAATGGTCATGTTAGTCCTTGTTTTTGGACATTAGATCCCATTGATGGCACAAAAGGGTTTTTACGTCAAGATCAATATGCCATCGCCCTTGCCCTTATTGCTGATGGAGAGGTAAAGTTAGGGGTTTTGGGTTGCCCTGCCCTTAGGTTAAGTGAAGGAGACACTGGTTGGTTGTTTGTAGCACAAAGGGGAGAAGGTGCTTATAAAATGCCTCTTAAGGGAGGAGAAAAAACTAAACTACAAGTAGTTACAAAGGATGATGTGAGTCGTTTTCGTTTTGTAGAAAGTGTGGAAGCCAATCATGGTAATCAAGCATTGCAAAATGCGATCGCCCAATCAGTAGGCATTACCACAGACTCGGTGCGAGTAGATTCCCAAGCAAAATATGGCATTGTCTCCTCTGGGGAAGCCGCCTTATATTTACGCCTACCATCTCCAAAATATCCTAATTATAGAGAAAATATTTGGGATCATGCGGCAGGTGCGATCGTGGTAGAAGAAGCGGGAGGAAAAGTAACAGATATGTACGGCAAGCCTTTAGATTTTAAAAGCTCCAGCAAAATGAACGATAATCGAGGAGTAGTGGTAACTAACAGTGCTATCCATGACACCGTAATTGAAGCAATTAACCGTGAATGATAGTTGATGGTTGATAATTGATAGCTAAGAACATTTTTATTATCAATTATCAGCAAAAAAAAGAATGGTCATTTGTTCTATATTTATAACTGTAAAATAATTCACATAATCTTTATACTAATTAGTATATTTCAATATTATTTTAGATATAATTACAACATCTTAATTAACTTATATAATTTTAGTAACCTAATTATAATTGCACTCATAATCTATTTTTTCAGGTTATTTATAAATGTAGTTTTTAAGAAGTAAAAAATTTGATAATAATAAATTGATATTAGGAGAACAAAAAATGACAGATAATATCAGTATGAGAGATCATTTTTCTAAATATTTCACAATGTTGGTTGCGGATACCCCCGAACTTAAAAACGAGGTTTTTAATATTAGGTATCAGGTTTATTGTGAGGAGTTAGGTTATGAACCCCTAGATAAATTTCCTGATCAACTGGAAAAGGATATTTATGACGATCGCTCGATCCATTGTATCCT